>CADEDX010000486.1 GCA_902826195.1 uncultured Bradyrhizobium sp.
GGGGCAAGGCGGAGGACTTCATCCGTCGACTGGCGGTTGGCAAGACCGGTCAGCGCGTCGGTATTGGAGCGCTGCTCGGCGGCTTTCAGCGAGTCGCGGATGCTGTCCAGCTCCTCCGAGGTGGCGGCAAAACTGGCCTCCAGCGCGGAGGCTCGCGCCGTCGCCTTTGACAATTCATCAACCAGTTTCGCAATGATCGGTCGCGGATCATTGCCGGCGGCAGCTTCGGACGATACCTCGCCGAGCGCCTTGATGTGCGTCTGGTTGTCGGAGACGGCGGTATTTAGGAACTGCTGGGCGCTGTCGATCAGTCCACTCAATTGATCGGGCAGGTCGCTGAGCGGGTCGCGTCCGGTTTGCTGTGGCGCGATGTAGGTGATGAAAAGTTCGGCGTTGGTCGCCGCGTCGAACTTGCGCTTGCCCGCAATCAGAATGTCGATAATCTTGCGCAGCGCCGGCGCATTGCCCAGCGAATACTCGAACCAGACTGCGAAGTTGTTCGGAGTCGGCGGTACGGATTGCTGCGTCATCAAGCGCATAGCTCGGTCGGCAATCGTCGTGGCGTATTCGGCGTCCATATCGCCGATAGACTGGCCTACCATCGTTCAATCCGGTGATGCGTTTGCTGTGAAGCTCAGTTTTTCCCTGCATCCATTGTGCACGAAGGAACTAATCTGACCTTAAACTTGCCTGAAAAGTCCGCGGCAAATACGTACCTAATATTGACTTATAGTCCGTGAAAATACGGAGTTTTCGCTAGCTGCCGCCGTAGCTTTGCACCAGGCTTCCCGCTACCAGCGACCACCCGTCGACCAGCACGAAAAAGATCAACTTGAACGGGAGAGACACCACCACCGGCGGTAACATCATCATGCCCATCGACATCAGGACCGATGCCACCACGAGGTCGATGATCAGGAAGGGCAGGAACAGCAGGAAGCCGATCTCGAAGGCGCGCTTGAGTTCGGAGATCATGAAGGCCGGCACCAGGATCCGCAGCGACAGGTCTTCGGGCGTCGCCGGAGGGGCCTCGCCGGAGAGATCGACGAACAGCTTGAGATCCTTTTCGCGGACGTTCTTCTGCATAAAGCCGCGTAATGGCACGGAGGCCTTTTGCAACGCTTCCTCGACCCCGATCTGGTTGGCGACCAGGGGCTTGATGCCGTCGTCATAGGACCGCTGCAGGACGGGGCCCATCACGAACGCGGTCAGGAACATCGCCAACGCGATGATCACGGAGTTGGGCGGGGCGGTCGCGGTGCCGAGCGCCGTGCGCAGCAGCGACAGCACGACGACGATCCGCGTGAACGACGTCATCATGATGAGGATGGACGGCGCGATCGACAGCACCGTCAGCAGCGCGATCAGCTGAATCGCGCGCTCGGTGACGCCGCCGCCACCTTGGCCGAGATTGATGCTGATATCCTGCGCCAGCGCCGGATCGGCGAGCGATCCGACGGCGGTCAGGATTAGAAAAAATAATACTCTACGCGGAGAAGCCGGCAGCCTCACGAAGGGTTCTTCGGGCGGCCAAGCAGGGACGCCATCTCATCCTCGAGATTTTCAAAGCCACTCTTTTGCGGAGCGGGGGCGGGCGCTGGCGCCGGCGGTTCGTTGCGGGCGGCCCTCGCGGGCGGCGTTTCCGGTGCCACCGGCGGTGCCACGGGGTCGGCCGGCCGGCGCAGGGCGGCTTCCAGGCGCTGTGCCATCTCGGCCAGGTTCTGATCCGCGCTGGACGGGACGGGGGCCGGCGGAGGGGGCGGCGGCGGTGGTGGCGGCGGAGCTATGGCGCGTTCGGGGGCGCGGGCTGGCTCACGGACCATCGGCGCGTCACGGACCGGCAGGACCTCGCGGATCGGCGGCGCCTCACGTACTGGCGGTGCCTCGCGGGTTGTCGATGCCTCGCGCATCGGCAGCGGCGGCGTTTCGCGGACCGGCGGGACCTCCCGAATGGGAGGCGCCTTCGTCAGCTCTCGCTGCGGTCGTGGCATCAGCGGCTCTCCGCGGGGCATGCGCGGCGGAACTGGTTCCGCGCGGCCACCGCCGATCGATTCCGGTGTAAAGCCCGCCAATGGATCGCTGCGGCGCTCCGGCATCGACGGCGGCGCCGGGCGGCGGACGTCATCGGCGAAAGTCGGCCGTGCCGGGCGCGGCGGCGGCTCCGGCATTTGCGGCTCGACATGATGATCGAAGCCCTCGGAGGACCGCGCGTCGGATTTTGCCGCCTCGTCGTTCCAGGCGGCATCGGGCAGCGGCGCAATCCGCGGCGGCTGCTCGCCCACCGCCGGACGCGGCGCCATCTGGTCGCGGTTGGGCATTGCGCGCACGATATTGGGTTCGACCACGATGTCGCTCGGGCCGCCGATCATCAGGAGATGTTCGACATTGTCGCGCCGGACCAGCACCAGACGCCGGCGGCCGTCCACGGCGGCGGCGTCGATCACGGCAAGCCGCGGCATTCGTCCGCGCTGGGTGTTGGCGCCGAGGCGGTTGTTGGCGAAGCGGCGAACCAGCCACGCGGCCACGCCGATCAGCGCCAGAACGGCGATGAATGCGAAGAGGAATGTCAATGTCTGCATTCTTTAGTCCCCGGCCACGGCCGTTCTCTTGGTGCTGGCTTCGGCGGGTCGGTCCGAGGTCGTGCCGTCGGGGCACGTTCCCAGGGAAGTCCATTCCCGCCATCCTGACCACGCTCCGGAGCGATCCGCCCACGCCGAATCACACCCGAGATCAGCCTTGTTCCTTAATTCCCCGCGGCGAGCGCCGCCGTCAGGTTAACTAATAGACCAAGAATCGCGCGAGCCAAAACGACTTCTGAGCGTCCCGCGCTGTGTCGGCTGCTGCTGGTTAACGCAGCCATGATGCGAAACGCGCCTCGTTCTGCCGCTACCGGGCGCCATTGGCCGATGTCTGCGGCGGCGAAGGGCAATCTTAACCAGCCGTTAACCATACACCGGGCAAATTCTGCCTACCTCGCGGCGTCTGCCGGAGGTTAACGGGAACCGCCTGCGATGGCCATCAACGATCTTCCGATCCTGTCGGCGCTACGCACCAAGATGCAGTGGCATCAGGAACGCCAGCGCGTGCTCGCCGAGAACGTGTCCAACGCCAATACCCCGAATTTCAGGCCCACCGACCTGGTCGAGCCGAAGTTTGACGCCAAGGGAACCAATCTCGGCGGCGGGATGGGCTCGCTTGGCATGATGCGCACCAGCGCCACCCATATCAGCGCCGCCGGAGGCGCGCCGAGTTTCAGGGGCGATGGCGGCAGGAGCGGCTTTCTGACCAAGCCCGCCGGCAATGCGGTCAATCTGGAAGACCAGATGCTGAAGGTATCGGCCAACCAGATGGATTATGCGGCCGCCACGTCGCTCTACACCCGCAGCCTTGGCCTGCTCAAAACCGCCATCGGCAAGCGCTGATGCGGCGCGATTAGGAGAACCGGATCATGGCAGACGAAGCAAGCGATTTCGCCCGCTCGATGAGCATCGCAACCTCCGGCCTGCGCGCGCAGGCGGGACGGATGCGGGTGATCTCGGAAAACATCGCCAACGCGGATTCCACCGCGCCGACCGCCGGCGGCGATCCTTATCGCCGCAAGGTGCCGACATTTTCGTCCGCGCTCGATCGCACGCTGGATGCGAAGGTGGTGACGCTCGGCAAGGTCAGGCCGGATCAATCGGCGTTTCGGGTCAAATACGAGCCGAGCAATCCGGCGTCGGATGCGGCCGGCAACGTCAAATATCCGAACGTCAATCCGCTGGTCGAAATGACCGACATGCGCGAGGCGCAGCGGTCCTACGAGGCCAACCTCAACATCATCAGCGCCACGCGCCGCATGATCCAACGCACGCTCGACATCCTCAAGGCCTGAAACAGGAACCATAGAAAATGGCTTCACCCACCGTTGCAGCAAACGCCTACGCCGCGCTTTCGCGCATTGTGGAATCCGGCGGCGCCGAGAAGGGCGGCCAGGCCGCGGCCGGCGGCCCGTCCTTCAGTGCGCTGGTCAAGGACGCGGTCGGCAGCGTGCTGGATGCCGGCAAGAAATCCGACTCGCAGACGCTGGCGATGACCTCCGGCAAGGCCAACGTCATGGACGTGGTGACGGCGGTGGCGGAGACCGACGTCGCGGTTTCGACGCTGGTGTCGGTGCGTGACCGTATGATCCAGTCCTACGAAGACATCATGAAGATGCCGATCTGATTTCGGCGAATGGCGAATAGGAAGTGGCGAATAGGAAAGGGCAGCGCGCTTCTGAAGCGCCATTTGCTATTCGCTACTCGCCATTCGCGCCTTAACGACAGACAAGTGAAACCGAGAGAACAACAATGACCGGTGCTGAAACCCTCGACGTGGCGCGCGATGCGATCTGGACCATCGTGGTGGTGTCGTCGCCGCTGATGGTGATCGGGCTCGTGGTCGGCGTCGTGGTGTCGCTGTTCCAGGCGCTGACCCAGATCCAGGAGCAGACGCTGATCTTCGTGCCGAAGATTCTCGCGATCTTTGTGACATTGTTGCTGGCCCTGCCGTTCATGGCCGATTCGATGCACAGCCACATGATGCGGATATCGTCGCGAATCATCGGCGGCTGATGCATTGTCGATGAATGCGCATCGACATATCGCTGCTGCCGGCCCTGGCCGCCACCTTCATGCTGGTGTTCGCCCGCGTGGGCGCCATGGTGATGCTGCTGCCGGGATTCGGCGAAAGCAACATCCCGGTTCGCGTCAAGCTTGCGATCGCGCTGCTGCTGACGCTGATCATCCTGCCGTTGCATCGCAGCGCCTATCAGGTCGACCTGACCTCGATGGCCGCGCTCGGCGTGCTGATGGTGCACGAGATCGTCATCGGCATCGTGCTCGGCGCCACCGCGCGCGTCACGCTGTCGGCGTTGGCGGTGGCGGGTTCGGTGATCGCCCAGCAGCTTGGCCTCGGCTTCGTCACCGCCGTCGATCCGACCCAGGGGCAACAGGGGCTGCTGATCGGCAACTTCCTCACCATTCTGGGCATGACGTTGCTGTTTGCCACCGACACCCACCATCTCGTGATCGCGGCGCTGAACGAAAGCTACCGGATTTTCTCGCCGGGCGAGTTGATGCCGAGCGGCGACGTCGCGGCGCTGGCGACCCGGGCGTTTTCCGCGGCCTTCAAGATCGGCATGCAGCTCTCGGCGCCGTTCCTGGTGTTCGGCCTCGTCTTCAACATCGGCCTCGGCGTGCTGGCGAGGCTGATGCCGGCGATGCAGGTCTATTTCGTCGGCGTGCCGCTCTCGATCATGATCGGCTTCCTGATCTTCGCCTTCGTCCTGACCGGCATGATGGCGACCTATCTCAACTACTTCGTCGGCGTGATGCATCAGCTGACGCCGCTGAAATAGCCAGCTGCTAGGGCGGGGCGATGGCCGAGGATACCGACGACAA
>CADEDX010000487.1 GCA_902826195.1 uncultured Bradyrhizobium sp.
ATTCAAGGAAGGCATATGTTCTTGAAACAATGGATTGCATGACGAACCGAATGATTAAGATATAAAACGTGTGTATTGTTCCGGCTGACGGTTAATGAACCCTTATCCAAGGAAGTTTGTCAAAACGCCTCGTTAATTTGCGACTTTCCCGCAGTTTGTCGGTCCGGGTGGCGAGCGGATTTGCCGAATTCCGATTGATCCTGCGGGCTAGTCTCCCGTAGTTTGCCGGATACACAGTCGCCGAAGCACTGCGCTGAATTGGACTTTGTCTCCCAAAGCGCATAGCGGAGCTGGTCGGCGTTGCGCAGCCGATCGTCCGTTGCGGTGAGGTGAGCGGCATAAGGCTGGGGGTAAGGTATTTCAGCGACGAGTGGGGGCGCCATAGATTGTATCCGGATTTCGATCCTTTCGCCCAAGGACTCCGATCTGATCTCACCCACCGTTCCGATGTGATCTGTATGCGTCCGGCGTAGGCCGCAGGCGAGTTGGATTATTCGGACGGCCAGCGCTTAAGCAATCCCGGACTTTCTTTGTACATCCGGACGAGTTCGATCAGGTTTTCGATTCCGAAGTTGGTGAACGCCTGGACGCCGTCTTCTCCGACGCCATAGACCCAGATGACGCCGTCCTCGATCTCCATTTCGTTGGCGACGTCACGTAGCCAATCCTCATCTTCGCCGAGGTCTTTCGCGACCTGAGTGATGGTGGTGACGTGATGGACCTTGTTAACATGGATGGTCATGCGGCTTGAGCAGAGATTGTTGGTGCTGGCGTCCAATTCCAGGGCAGAAGCTCGTCCAGCCGATGAGCCGGATGGGCGGCGATGCGAGCGAGGATATCCGTAAGCCACGCCTGCGGATCGATGCCGTTCATTTTTGCCGTGACGATCAAGCTGTACATGGCTGCGGCACGTCGCCCTCCGCGATCAGACCCGCAGAACAGCCAGGATTTTCGTCCAAGAGCAATGCCTCGCAAGCCTCGTTCGGCGGCATTGTTGGAGAGACACACGCGTCCATCGTCCAGGAACAGCGTGAAGCTTGCCCATCGCTTCAGGATATAGTTGAACGCCTTGGCCAGGTCGTGACCGCGGGACAGTTTGGCGAGCTGTTCGCGCATGTAGACCTGAAGGTCCTCCACCAGAGGCCGGCTCAGCATCTGTCGCACCTGAAGACGCCCTTCGGGGCTCCTGCCATTGATGGAACGTTCGATCTCGAACAGCTCATCGATCCGCCGCACGACCTCGATCGCGATCGGAGAGAGCGGGATTTCCTTCTTTCCGGCGCCCTTGCGCCGCGCATTCTCTTCGATGTCGGCCATGGCAAAGAACGGGCGCCTTCCATGTGACCAGCAGGCAGCCTCCCGGATCGGTCCGGGCTGGCGCCCGGCCAGATAGAGCTGGTTGTAGCCGTCATAGGCGTCGGCCTGCAGGATGCCGGCATACCGGGCCAGATGCCCCTGCGGATGCTCGCCCTTGCGGTCGCGTGAGTAGTAGAACATCGCTGCTGGTGGACCCGCGCCCCCAAACGGCCGGTCGTCCCGAACGTAGATCCAGCACCGTCCCGTGTCGGTCTTGCCCTTGGCCAGGACCGGCACCGTCGTATCGTCGGCATGAAGGCGCTCGGCTGCCATAACATGGGCTTCCACCAGGCGCAGCAGGGGATCCAGCGACGTACAGACCGCCCCCACGGCATCGGCCATGGTTGATAGCGCGATCGGCACCCCTTCCAGGGCATACCGCTCGGCCTGGCGGTTCAAGGGCTGATGCTGGCCGAACTTCTCGAACATGATCATGGCCAGGAGGCTCGGGCCGGCCCATCCCCGCGGGATGGCATGGAACGGCGCCGGGGCCTGGCTGATCTTCTCGCAATCGCGGCAGGAGAACTTCTCCCGTACCGTCTCGATCACCTTCCACTGGCGCGGCACTACCTCCAGCGTGCGCGTCACGTCCTCGCCGAGCTTGCGAAGGCGATTGCTGCCGCAACATTCACAAGCTGCCGGCGGATCGATCACCACCCGTTCCCGTGGCAGATGCTCGGGGAAGGTCTGACGCTCGGGGCGCTTGCGTGTAAATCCACGCACTGTCGTCGTCTTCGCCACGGCCCGTTCCGCCGCCAGCTCGTCCTCGGTGGCGTCGGCTTCCAGCTCTTCGAACGTCAGCGCCAACTGCTCGATCAGCCGCGCCGAACGTTCCGACCGTGGCCCATAGATCTGATGTTTCAGCTTGGCGATCTGCAACTGCTGCTGGGCGATCAGCGCTTCGTCTTCCGACGCTTTCGCGCGGGCGACCGCGAGTTCAGCGGCGATCTCCAAACCCTTCGCGCGCTCGACTGCCAGCGCCTCCTTCAGGGCGCCAACGTCATCCGGAACAGCGTCGCGATCAGCATTCATGCGACGCAGTGAATCATAGATTGAATGCGTTGGGACTCCTCAAAATGCCGGCAGCCGCAGATTTTCCTGAATCAGCCAGCGCTCTGCGGCCGCCAGCTTAGTTGGGGATTCCTCCAGTCGATGCCCTCGAGCATGTAAGCCATTTGCGCCGCCGAGATCGATACCGCGCCGTCCGACGCTGAGGGCCAGATGAACTTCCCACGGTCGAGGCGCTTGGCGTAGAGCGACATGCCCAGCCCATCGTGCCAAAGAATCTTGACGAGGTCACCGCGGCGGCCCCGGAAGATGTAGAGATCGCCGGCATGGGGATCGCGCTTCAAGGTCTCCTGAACCGTAAGAGCCAGGCTTTGCATGCCGCGACGCATGTCGGTGTGGCCAGTGGCGATCCAAACCCTGACGCCGCTCGGAATCGGGATCATCGTCGCCGCAGCAGCTCAAGAATTCGCTGCAGCGCCTCAACGTCCACGTCACGGTCAACGCGAACGCGACAGCCGCCGCCAAGCTCGATCTCGATGATTCCAGCCCTTGCACGCTGCGCAGGCGGTGAAGATACTCGTTGTGGCGCGTCGCTCGAAGTCGGAGCCGCCATCGGTGTGATCTCGACGGGAACGAGAGCTGGCACAGAATCTCCGCCCAGTCGACCCTGGCGCGCCTGTCGACGCCAAGTGAACAGCAGGCTGTGAGCCACCCCATGCCGGCGCGCGACGCCGCAGACCGTCTCGCCAGCCTGCAAGGTTTCTTCGACAAGGCGAACCTTCTCGTCGTAACTCCATCGCCGCCGACGCTCGGCGCCCAACACATTGACCTGCATTCGCCAGGTGACCTTAAAGCTAGACTTAAGGTCAAATCCTCGGCCCGCCAATCAAACTACACAAGGCGGCCGCCGCCGGGGGGATACTGTGATCTCGCCCGGGTGATGGGCGTTCTGGCGCTGTTTTCCTGGGACCGGTTGCTGGGCCTGGTCAACCCCGAACCAAATTCCGAAGAAGCGCGTTGTCTTCTGTTGCCGCTGCCTCTCGACGACCCGCAGGGATTAGCGGCCTACCTGGCACCGCTACGCCTGCGACCGCACCGGCATCACCTTCCGCTGGAAGGACTAATCCCCGCGGCATCGCCCCGCACTGCTTCGGAGCGATGTCCCACGGCTATGGGCACCTTGTGGCCGAACCTGAGCGTCACACGAACTCCACCGTTCCGCTCGGTCTCGACCACTATGTCAGCCTTCGTATTTTCATGCAGAGCCTGCACGATCAGCGCACCGATCTTTCCGGGAACGGGCCACCGCCCGCCTTCCGGCAAGCCCATGCCGTCGTCCCCCACCATTACGCAATATCGTTCAGGATCCTCCTGCCGCAGGCAATGCAGTGTTATCGTTCCACCCGGCTTGTCCGCAAAGGCATACTTGAATGCATTGGTCATGAGCTTATTCACGATCAAACCAACCGGCAACGCAACGTTTATGGAAGTCGGCGTGTGGTCGACCTTGATGTCGAGCCGGATACCTTCGGCCGCGTACGCATTCATGAGCGATGATGCGATCTGGCTCAGGTAGTGCCCCAATTCGATCTCGCTCTGACGCCCGTCCGGTGAGAGAGCCTGATACATGATGGACAGGGACTCAATCCGACCAGCAAGCGACGCCAAATTGACCTTCTCCCCGCGTCGCTCGGCTCTGGCTTCGAGCCGGATCAAAGCGACGATGAGCTGCAGGTTGTTCTTGACGCAGTGTTGCAGCTCGCGAAGGAGAACATCCTGCTCCTTCGTCCTGCGCTCGAACTCCTCCCGCTCTGCAAGCCGGCTCGTGACATCAATCAGTGCCGCAATTCGGTAGTCCTCGGATCCGTCTTCCTGCTGGATCACCCCGCAGAACGCCTCGACGACCAATGGTGTTGGCTGGCTGCGCCTGAACGTTCCCCGGAAGTCATCATTATCGCCGAGCATGGACTTCGCAAGTGTGCTGTTTTGATCCTTCTCGTCGACGAACGACGCGAGTATCGACCAGTCTCGGCCGGTAAACTCCGGCAGCTTCATCCCGATCACCTCTTCGAAGGCTTCGTTCGCATAGCGAAACGGCAGTCATAACGATCGAGCGGCTGACCTTAAAAGCCGTTGTTCACGCCGCCGTCGTTTCTAAGCGAAGACTCCGGACACTCCTTTATTTCTCTTTTCCTACGCCAAGCTACTCACCTGATAACTGCCTTGTTGCGCCGAGCCATTTCCTGACCTTTCTATTCATCCCCATCTGAGGCCGCTCGGGACGGCCTCATTCGTTGGGGGACGGCGGTGGCAATCCATTCCATTCAATCGGAGGCAATTTCGCGCGGCGCGCGTATGCTGCGCACAGCGTTCGGTCCCGCGATCGCGCGCTTTCTCGAAGATCCTGTTGTCGTTGAGGTCATGCTCAACCCTGATGGGCGGTTGTGGATCGACCGACTGTCGAGTGGCATGGCGGATACCGGCGAAACGGTGTCTGCCTCGGACGGAGAGCGGATCATTCGATTGGTCGCCCACCATGTGGGTGCCGAAGTCCACGCAGCCAGCCCGCGTATCTCGGCCGAGTTACCCGAGACGGGGGAGCGCTTCGAGGGGTTATTGCCGCCGGTGGTTGCGGCACCGGCCTTTGCCATCCGCAAGCCAGCCGTCGCTGTGTTCACGCTGGACGACTACGTCGCCGCCGGAATCATGACTTGGGACCAGGCCAGCGCTTTGAAAGGCGCGGTCGAAGCACGCAAGAATATTCTTGTGGCAGGCGGCACCTCCAGCGGCAAGACGACGCTGACCAACGCACTCCTGGCGGAAGTTGCCAAGACCTCGGATCGGATCGTTCTGATCGAGGACACGCGGGAGCTTCAGTGCAAGGCGCCAAACCTTGTCGCGCTGCGCACCAAGGACGGCGTGGTCTCGCTATCGGATCTCGTGCGGTCATCGCTTCGCCTGCGGCCTGACCGCATCCCGATCGGGGAGGTGCGGGGCGCCGAGGCGCTCGATCTTCTCAAGGCCTGGGGGACCGGCCACCCCGGCGGCATCGGCACCA
>CADEDX010000488.1 GCA_902826195.1 uncultured Bradyrhizobium sp.
ATCTGGGCCGCGCTGATGTCGAATGAAAAGCCCGGCGGACACGGCGAACGTTCCGTCGCCGTCGGCACGCTCGACATGGCGGTCTGGGACGCGGTCGCCAAGATCGCCGGCAAGCCGCTGTTTCGTCTGCTCGCCGAAAAGAAGGGCCGCGAGGCCAATCCCCGCGTCTTCGTCTATGCCGCCGGCGGCTACTACTACCCGGGCAAGGACAATTCCGCGTTGCGCGCGGAAATGCGCGGCTATCTCGACCGCGGCTACAACGTGGTGAAGATAAAGATCGGCGGCGCACCGATCGACGAAGACCGCGGCAGGATCGAGGCCGTGCTCGCCGAGATCGGCTCGCAGGCGCAGCTTGCCGTTGACGCGAACGGACGTTTTGATCTCGAGACAGCCATCGCCTACGCCAAGATGCTGCGCGACTACCCGCTGTTCTGGTACGAGGAAATCGGCGACCCGCTCGACTATGCGCTTCAGGCCGCGATGTCGGAATTCTATCCGGGCCCGATGGCGACGGGAGAAAACCTCTTCTCCCATCGGGATGCGCGCAACCTGCTGCGCTACGGCGGCATGCGGCCCGATCGGGACTGGCTGCAGTTCGATTGCGCCTTGTCGTACGGGCTCGTCGAATATCTGCGCACGCTCGACGTTCTGGCCCAGCATGGCTGGTCGCCGTCTCGCTGCATTCCCCATGGCGGGCACCAGATGTCGCTGAACATCGCGGCCGGCCTCGGCCTCGGCGGCAATGAGAGCTACCCGGACCTGTTTCAGCCCTATGGCGGCTTCCCCGACTCGGTTCGCGTCGAGGACGGCCACATCGTCATGCCGGATCTGCCCGGCATCGGTTTTGAGGGCAAATCCGACCTGATCAAGGTGATGCGCGAACTGGCGGACTAAGGGCGCCGGTTCGCGCGCCCTCTCCCTCGTCATTCCGGGGCGCGCGAAGCGCGAACCCGGAATCCAACGTCCAGCTTGCTCAAAGGCGGCTTGGATTCCGGGTTCGCGCCAATTGGCGCGCCCCGGAATCACCGAGAGAGATCAGACGATCTTCTTTTCCTTCAGCGCTTCCAGCTTGGCCGCGTCGTAGCCGATCGTCGCCAGCACATCCGCGGTGTCGGCGCCGAGCAACGGCGGGGCGCGATAGTTCTTGATCGGGGTGCCGGAGAACGTGATGGCGTTGCGGATCAGCGACAGATCCTTTTCGAAGGGATGATCGACCTTGACCCGCATGCCGCGCGCCTGGACGTGCGGATCGGCGAACACCTGCTCGAAATTGTTGATCGGCCCCGAGGGCACGCCGGCCTTCTCCAGTTCGTCCAGCCAGTACGCCACCGGCTTCTTCAGGAACAGCCCGGCGAAGATCGCCATGATCTCCTTGCCGTGCACGACGCGGTCGTTGTTCTTCAGGAAGCGCGGATCGGTCGCGAGCTCAGGCGCACCGAGCACCGCGCAGGTGCGTTGGAACTGGCCGTCATTGCCGACCACCAGCATCAGTTCGCCATCGGTGCAGCGGAACACGCCGGCCGGCATGCCGCCATTGCCCCAGGTGCCGCGGCGCGGCGGGGTCACGCCGTTGACGAGGTAGATCTGCAGCCAGTGCGACAGCGAGGCGATCACGGTGTCGAACAGGCAGACGTCGATATGCTGTCCCTCCCCGCCATTGGCCTTGCGGTGAAACAGCGCGGACAGGATGCCGATCGAGGTATTCATGCCGGTCATGTAATCGACGATCGAGGGGCCCACCTTCATCGGGCCCTCGCCGGGCTCGCCGTCGATATGACCGGTGACGCTCATCAACCCGCCCATCGCCTGCAGGATCGCGTCATAGCCGGCGCGCGGCGCGTAAGGTCCGGTCTGGCCAAAACCGGTCACCGAGCAATAGATGATGCCGGGGTTGATCGCCTTGATCGATTCGTAATCCAGCCGGTAGCGCTTGAGGTCGCCGACCTTGTAATTCTCCATCATCACGTCGGCGGTTTTCGCCAGCTCGCGGATGATGTCCTGGCCCTCGGGCGAGGCGATGTTGACGGTGACCGACTTCTTGTTGCGGTTGGCGCAGAGGTAGAACGAGTTGTTGTTGTTCGCCTTGCCCTCGGGGTCTTTCAGGTAGGGCGGGCCGAAGGCGCGGGCGTCGTCGCCGCCGCCGGGGCGTTCGATCTTGATCACTTCGGCGCCGAGATCGGCCAGCATCTGCGCCGACAACGGACCCGCGAGCACCCGCGTCAGGTCGAGAATTTTGATGCCCGAAAGTGGCAGTGCCGACATGAACTTCCTCCGAATTTTTGGCGTTGCGACGCGGGACGTTCCCCACCGCTGCGAAGTCAAGCCGATACACTATTTTGCGCGGCTGAGCCCTGCATTCCCGGCATGAAGCTATCCACCTGCCGCGCGTGCGGCGGTGGAAGCCGGATCAAGTCGGCGGGTTGAAGGTCCGGGCAAAATAGATCGGCGATTTGGTCTTCTTCAGGCGATAGAGCTGCGCAGGCCGGCTGGGACCTTTGCGCATCCTCGCCACCGGCTCGATCAGATCGGCCGCTAGCATGCGGGTCCGGAACGCGCTCTTTTCCAACGGGCGGTCAAGTACAATCTCGTACACCCGCTGCAGGTCCGGCAGCGTGAACTCCGGCGGCATCAGGTAGGCTGGCAACGACGTATATTCGACCTTGCTGCGCAGCCGCTGGATCGCGGCTTCCAGAATTTCGGCGTGATCGAAGGCCAGCTTCAGCTTGCCCTTGCCGGTGCCCACCGGAAACCACCGCGCGTCGGCAGCCCCCGCGCTCGCAAGGGGCGCCGCGGGCAACAGCGCGAAGTACGCATGCGTGGCCGACCAGCCACGCGGATCGCGGGTTGCGCTGCCCCAGCTTCCCAATTGTTCGAGATAGGGACTGACCACTCCGGTCTTGTCCTTCAGCTTGCGAACCGCGCAGCTTTGCAGGTCAGCGTCCCGGCCGGTGTCGACGAAGCCGCCCGGCAGCGCCCAGGCCGCAGGAAACGGTTCGTTCTCATCCGTCGGCCGCTGAATCAGCAGAACCTGAAGCACGCCTTCCCTGACGATGAATATGACGACGTCGACCGTCGTCAGCGGCCTCGGAAAGTCCAGCCTCCCCGGCCCGTCGAGAGCTTTTTCGCGGTTGTCTGCCATCGCCATGAACCTTCTTGAATACCTGCTTGACAGTAGCATTCTTAGTTGTACAGTACAACTTACTTAGTTGTTCAGACCCACTTATAGTGAACATCATGTTCGGATTTTGTTTCTTTAAAGCCCAGCCCACGACCTATCTGATGGAATACCGGGCCGGCGAGGTCACCCGCGAAGGTGCCGGGCTCTCCACGCTGTACTACGCGCCCGTCACCTCGCTGGTCGCCGTCCCGATTGGAAGCACGGACGCTTCCTTCATCTTCCAGCACATCGCCCGCGACTTTCAGGCCCTCACCATTCAGGGCCACGTCACCTATCGTATCGGCGAGCCGAAGCGGGCCGCCTCGATGCTCAACTTCACGCTCAAGGCCGACGGCAAGACCTACGAATCCGATGATCCGGAGAAGCTGCCGCAGCGTATCCTGGGTACGGTGGAAGTGCTGGCCCAGCAGGCGGTGAAAGAACTTACGCTCAAGGAAGCGCTACAGGCCTCCGACCGTATCGCTGACATCATCGCACTCGGACTGAGGAACCGCGCGGACATCGCCTCCCTGGGACTTGAAATCCTCGGCGTTTCGATCCGCGGCGTGAAGCCGACGCCCGACACCGCCAAAGCGCTCGAAGCGGAAGCGCGTGAGGCCATCCTAAAGAGCGCGGACGAGGCGATCTTCGCGCGCCGCAACTTTGCCGTCGAGCAGGAACGCGCCATCCGCGAGAGCGAGCTCGACACCGAAATCGCCGTAGAGCAGAAGAAGCGTTCCATCCGCGAGACCCAGATGGACGCCGAGGCCAGCGTGGTCGCAAAGCAGAACGAGCTGCGCGAGTCCGGAATGACCGCGGACATCTCGCTCGAGGGCAAGCGCAAGGACTTCGTCGCGCTCAACGCCGAAAACACCCGGACGCTGGCAGACGCGGAGGCTTACCGGGTCGGCGCGCTGATGAAGATCGTCGAGGGCGTCGACACCAGGGTGGTGCAGGCGCTTGCCGCCGCGGGCATGCAGCCCGGCCAGTTGATCGCCCAGGCCTTCGCCGGAATTGCCGAAAAGGCCGAGCGGATCGGGCAGCTAAACGTGTCGCCGGAACTGTTGCAGGCGCTGATGGAAAAGCCGAAGTCCACGGAGGCTGTCCATGCCCGCCGACAATGATCGCAAGGTGATCCTGGTCACCCGCAAGACCCGGCTGGAGGACCTGATCGCCAAATACCTGACGCCGGCGCAGGCGCGGTTCTACGTCGAGCACCTCGGCGCCGACTTCTCCGACTATCAGCGCGAGCATGACGTCTATCTCGCGCAGCAGCGCCGCACGGTGCAGACCCTGGAGCAATGGGGCCGCTACCAGATCATCGAACGGAGCTTTCTGCCGAACTTCATTTTCGGGCCGACCGACATCGTGATCGCCCTTGGCCAGGATGGGTTGGTGGCCAACACCATGAAGTATCTCGACGGCCACCCGCTGATCGGCCTCAACCCCGACGCCGGACGCTACGACGGCATTCTGCTGCCGTTCGAACCCGGCGACCTCCCCGCGCTGCTGCGGGAGGTCGCGGCTGGACGGCGCGGCTTCAAGGCCGTCACGATGGCCAAGGCGACGCTGGCCAATGGCCAGGTGCTCCATGCCGTCAACGACATCTTCATCGGGACCCGCTCCCATACCTCAGCGGTCTACCAGATCGCCGCAGGCGAACAGAAGGAGACGCAGTCGTCGAGCGGGCTAATCGTCTCGACCGGCCTCGGCTCGACGGCGTGGTTCAAGAGCATCGTCACCGGTTCACTCGCCATCGCCGCCGCGCTGGGCAGTGCGAACGGGGACCCGCCGGCCTACGCGCCGCAACCGTGGGACTGCAACGAATTGCGGTTTGCGGTACGCGAGCCGTTTCCAAGCCGGACATCGCAGGTGAACCTGGTCTACGGCCGGCTGGCGCGATCCGAACGGCTCAGCGTCCGGTCGCTGATGCCGGAAAACGGCGTCATCTTCAGCGACGGCATCGAAGCCGATCGCCTCGACTTCAATTCGGGAACCGAAGTACAGATCTCGGTCGCCGAGCGCGAGGGCCGGCTGGTCGTCTGAGCGAATCTTCAGGCGGCTTTTGAAGAAGATCCAGGCGCGCCGAATTGAACGGCACGCCCCGATGCCTATCCAGCGTTGTCACTGTTATCGGGTAGCCTTCTGCCACTGGCTTCCCGACAGCCCTCACCACGGTCGCTGCGCCTTTGTCCCAAAAGCAAACGGCCCGCCGAAGCGGGCCGTCTTTATGAGTGAGCCTGGTATCGGTCGA
>CADEDX010000489.1 GCA_902826195.1 uncultured Bradyrhizobium sp.
GGCGGCGCGAGATATCCGGCTACGCAAAGGAGCTGCCGTACAAGATCTAATGGTCGGAATTTCCGGCTGCCGCGCCGATCCACGAAGCCTTGAACGCGGGCGCGCTGGATGTCGGCTATACCGGCGATCTCTCGTTCCTGACCGTCTATGCGGCCAGCGCGCCGATCAAGGTGATCGGCGGCACCCGCTCCGACGCGAAGACGCAAGCCATACTGGTTCGCCAGGATTCGCCGGTCCAATCGGTGGCCGACCTCAAGGGCAAGCGCCTCGCCGGCACGCGCGGCGGCTGGGGCCAGTTTTTGATCGATGCGACGCTGGAGAAGGCCGGCTACAAGATCGAGGACGCGCCCTTCGCGCCGCTCGGGCCGGTGGACGCCAAGATCGCGCTGGTCGCCGGCTCGATCGACGCATGGGCGGTGTGGGAGCCCTACATCTCCCTTGCCACGCTCAAGGACAATGCGCGGGTCGTCGCCAACGGCGAAGGCCTGACGCCCACTGTCACCTTCATCGTAGCCTCCGACAACGCCATCGCCGCCAAGCGCGCCGCCGTGCAGGATGTCTTGCAGCGTCTCAACAAAGCGCGGCTATGGTCGCTGGATCATCTGCCTGAATACGCGAAGAATACCGCGGAGCTGACAAAGCTTCCGGAAGACGTGCTGCTGAGCGCTTACACGGCGCAACGCACCAGCCCGATCGCGCTCGACGAAAGCGTCGTCAGAAAAATTCAGGAAGCCTCCGACCGCGCCACCCGCTACGGCATTCTGCCGAAGACGCTCGATGTCAACAAGGCGGTCGACCGCAGCTTTACGGCGGCTGCAAACCTGAATTGAAGACGCCTGCGGCCAGATAGTCGTCATTGTGAGGAGCGTAAGCGGCGAAGCAATCCATCTATCGGCTGCGCCGCGCCATGGATTGCTTCGCTGCGCTCGCAATGACGCGGAGACGCCGTCACGTTGGGCCGCGATCCGTCATGCCGCCAGCCGCTACCCCGCCGCGACCTTCTGCGGCACCGGTGCGACATTCACCGCCAGCTTGCCGTAGCGATCCTTGAACGCCTCGGTGTCGATCTCCTCGAGTTGGATCGCGCCGCACAGGACGCCCTTTTTCCAGGCGTCATGCTCGGGATCGTTCTGGAATTCCGGCATCACCTCCTTGCCGAACAGTTCGAGCGACTCGCAGATGTGCTCGTGGGTGTTCTTGCCGGCCTGGTTGAGCAGGATCACCTGATCGATATGGGAGGCGCGGAAACGCCGCAGCTTCTTGCGGATGGTTTCCGGCGAGCCGATCAAGCCGCCGCGCAGCGCCGCCTCCTGCGCCTCCGGGTTCTCGCGCTTCCACTTGTTGTACTCGTCCCACATGTTGACAGTGCCGGGATCGGGACGCTGCCGGTTCTGCGAGGCGCCGTAAAAGCGCAGCGCGAACTGGAAGAAGGTGGCGCCATCGGCGCGGCGACGCGCCTCCTCGTCGGTCTCGGCGCACATGAAGAACGACACCAGCGCCATGTTCGGGTTGATGACGTAGTCGGCGAGCTTCTTCAGCCGCTTTGTGATGGCATTATAATAGGCATGCACCCAGGCATGCGCCGCGTCCGCGCTGACGAACTGGAAGCCCAGCGCGCCAAATCCGTTCTCCCCGGCCCGCTCGATGGTTTGCAGTTGCGAGCACGCCATCCACAGCGGCGGATGCGGCTTTTGCACGGGCTTCGGCACCACGTTGCGCAGGGGAATGTCGAAAAATTTTCCGTGATGCTCGGTGCCCACCTTGGTGAACATCGGGAAGATCGCCTGCACGGCCTCCTCGAACACCTCGCGCTTGGTTTCCATGTCGCGGCCGAACGGCGTGAGTTCGGTGATCGAGGCGCTTTCGCCCATGCCGAATTCACAGCGGCCGTTCGAGAGCAGATCGAGCACCGCGACCTTCTCGGCAACCCGCGCGGGGTGGTTCGTGGTCAGCTGGAAGATGCCGTGGCCGAGCCGGATGTTCTTGGTGCGCTGGCTGGCGGCGGCGAGAAAGGATTCCGGCGCGGGCGAATGCGAGTATTCCTCGAGGAAATGATGTTCCACCACCCAGGCGTGGTCGTAGCCGAGACGGTCGGCGGTTTCGAGCTGCGTCAGTGCGTTCTGGTAGAGCCGAAGTTCGTCGCCCTCTTCCCAGGGGCGTGGCAGCTGCAGTTCGTAGAAGATCCCGAATTTCATGATCTCTCTCCCGCGACGATCTTGTTGTTGTCGTCAGTCTAACCGTGCGGGTGATTGAGTCCAGTGCTCGGCAATTCCGCTTGGCGGAAGAACTGGCGGCCCGCGCGAGCAGCGGTTCGCCCCTTCGGGCCGGAACCCGATGCGCCTCCTATCGCGCCGCCTTCGCGCGGGCGACGTCGGCATCCTGGAGGAAATCGATCAGCTTCTGCAGCGGCCCGACCTTGTCGATGTTATCGAGCATCTCGCGGTAGGATTCCTGTGCCTTCGGCGGAAGCTTGTGGGCGATCCCCTGATGGCAGTCGATACAGGTCTTGCCTTGCGCGAACGCCGTCTGGTGCAGCTTGGAGGCCCGCGGCTCCTGCACCGCGTACTCCATGTGATCGAACTTGTGGCAGTTGCGGCATTCGCGCGAATCCGTGGTCTTCATGGCGCGCCAGACGCTCTTGGCAAGTTCGAGGCGATGCGCGTTGAATTTCTCCGGCGTATCGATGCTTCCGAGTGCCTTGTGATACAGTTCGTTCGATGCCTGGATCTTCCGGACGACCTTGTGCCCCCATTCCTTCGGCACGTGACAGTCCGGGCAACTCGCCCGCACGCCGGTACGGTTCGAATAGTGCGGCGTGTTGCGATACTCCGCGTAGACGTTGTCCTTCATCTCGTGACAGGAGATGCAGAACTGCTCGTTGTTCGTCGCCTCCATCGCCCAGTTGAAGCCGCCCCAGAAGATGACGCCGGCGACAAAGCCGACGATGATGATCAGGCCCCAGGCAAAGCGCGCCGTCGGCGAGAGGAACCAGCGACGGAGCCTGGCTACCAGGCCCGGCCGCAGGGCTGCCGGAGCAGCGACGGTGTCGGTATCGGCCATTATCGCCTCACTTCGCCTGCGTCGCGTTCTTGAAGATGTTGCCGACCAGCGGCTTGGCGTCGGCCTGCGGCACGTGACACTGCTGGCAGAAGTAGCGGGTGCCCGCGACCTTATCGAGCCGCACGCCCTGCCGGTCGACATAGTGCGTTTCGGAAATCTTCGGCGCATTGACGCGCGCGTTGCCCGGCCAGTCATGGCAACCCATGCAGGCATTGTTTTCGCTGCTGATCTGATAGCCTTCGACCTTATGGGGGATCAGCGGCGGCTGCTGGCGATAGGCGCGGTCAAAGCCGCCGGCCGGCACCGATTGCTTGCCGAGATCGGGCACGGGCGACGTATCGGTCAGCGGCGCCTCACGCAGCGCTTTTGGCGCCTTGGCCTCCTGAGCCTGGGGCCCGACGGCGGCAAGCGACGCGGCGAGAATGACGGCCAATGCCACGACCAGCGGGGTTAATCGGACAAGCTTCATGGGACGACCCTTTCAGGACTGCGGCGTGTTGGCGCGACGCGCGAAGCAGAAGCTGTCACCGTCGCGGATTGGATGGAGGCCGCGCCGCTGCGCGCACGCAGGCCGAGATTGAACACGCGCTTGGCGCAGACATCGATGCAGGCGCCGCACAGCGTGCAGTCGCCCGATGTGATGACGGGGCCTGCGCCGGTACGTTCGCCCTTGAGAGCCGGGCTGATGACGTGCGGTTCCGGGCAGACCGCGAAGCAGTCCATGCAGTCGTCGCAAGCGGCGCGGTTATCCGCGGCCACGCGCAGCAACGCGACCCTTCCGATCTGGCCATAGAACGCTCCGACGGGGCAGAGATGGCCGCACCAGCCGTGCTTCGCCACGAAGAGATCGAACAGGAAGATCGCTCCCGCCCCGGCCGCGCCGAACCAGAGGCCGAACACGAGCGCACGATGCAAGGCGGTGACCGGGTTGATGAGCTCCCAGGCAAGGGAGCCGGACATGGCGGACGCAGCAAGTACGCCGACGACGAAGTAGAGGCGCAGCTCGGGTCGAATTCTGGCCGTGTAGGTGATACCCAGCCGCCGCCTCAGCCAGGCGGCGAGATCGGTCACCGGATTGACCGGGCAGACCCACGCGCAATAGCTGCGACCGCCGAGCAGCAGATAGCTACCCAGAACGATCGCCGTGCCGAGGATCGCAACGCCCTCGGGCCAATGCCGCGCCGCCAGCGACTGCAGGAAAATGAAGGGATCGTGCAGCGGCAGCACGCCGAGCGTCATCGACGAGGCCAGGGTGCCTTTCGCGATCCAGATGCCAAACAAGGGTCCCGACAGGAACAGCGCAAGGAACGACAACTGGCTGATCCGGCGCAGCAGCCAAAAGCGCGTCGATGCCCAAAGGCCCTTCTGGGCGCGCGCTTCGAGATATGGCCTGGCGTTGGCCGTCATGGCGCGCCTCCCGCATCGGGCTTGCGCGTCGGCAGCTTGAGCGGCGCATCGACAAGCGGTGCCCCGCCGCCCTTTTTCTTCTCTTCCCAGCCGCGGAGGTAGTGCTCGTCCTGCTTCAGCGCGGCGATCTCGATCGGCAACACCTTGATCGCGGCGTCGTTCAGCACGCAGGACTTCTCGCATTTTCCGCAGCCGGTGCAGTATTCGGCATGAACCACCGGCTCAAAAATGGCGTGCCTGGCGGTGCGGGCGTTGTGCGAGGTTTCCAGCGTGATCGCCTTGTCGATCGCAGGGCACACCCGATAGCAGACGTCGCAGCGCAGCCCCTGCAGATTGAGACAGGTCTCGCGGCTGGTGATCACGGCCACGCCCATCTTCGCCTTCGCGATGTCGGCGAGCGAGTGGTCGAGCGCGCCGGTCGGGCATGCTTTCACGCAGGGAATGTTGTCGCACATCTCGCAGGGCACGTGACGCGCCACGAAGAACGGCGTTCCCACCGCCGGACCGTCCGCCCAGTCCGCGAGAGTCAAGATGTCATAGGGACAGTCGCGGACGCAGAGGCCGCAGCGGACGCAGGCCGAAAGAAACTGTTTCTCCGGCAATGCGCCCGGCGGCCGCAACGCCTCCGCCGGCTTCGCGCGGGAGGACACGCCGAATCCGGTCAGCATCGTCGCGGCGACGGCTGCGCCGCCGCTGAAACGCGCCATCTCCTGCAGCGCCTTGCGGCGCCGCGGATTGCCCGGAATGCCTGCCCCCGAATCCGCCATGGTTCATTCCGTCAGGTCAGGCGGTCACCACGCGGCAGGCACACTTCTTGAAGTCCGTCTCCTTCGAAATCGGGCATGTCGCATCAAGCGTGAGCTTGTTGGCCAGCTGGCTCTCGTCGAAGAACGGGAAGTAGACGAGCCCGCGGGGCGGCTTG
>CADEDX010000490.1 GCA_902826195.1 uncultured Bradyrhizobium sp.
GGCCTCCATCCAGCCAGCATGATGAATCAGAAACTCGCTGATTTGGGAATCTGGAGGGTTCTGTGAGGTCGCGCTCACGCGAGGGTGCGGCAGGCCCGCGCGCGACCTCATTGAAGCCGGATTGAACGAAGGCGCGGGAGGGTTTGGGCGGTTTTGCAGCTATGGGGATTGTTGGAGATCGGAAGGCCCGATCTGCCGGCTCGGCGCGTGGGGCGGAGACATGGGACGTGCGCATCGGGGAAGAACTGAGGTCAGACGAGCTTGGCCGGAGATCACGATAGAATTTTTACAACATTGGGGGGGTGTAGTCAGACCGAGTGACAGCACGGCTTTGACATCGTCCGCGATGATCGAGACGCTGGGAGCGGAAAGGCGAATGATGATTGTCGTGCACGGCATGGGCTGGCTCACGATGTGTCGCATCGGAACGGTGATGTTCGAGGGCTGGTGCGGCTGAAGCTGTGTCGAAAGCGCTCAATGATGCGCATGACGCCACCACAGTGGGGGCAGGCAGGAACCTCTACCCGGATTTGAGTTTCGGAATCTACAGGCGGCGGCTGGCCCTCGTTTGGGGCTGTCCGCTCCCGATCGAGAAATTCGCGGCAAAGGGCCAGCTTGGCAGTGCGGTAGCGGTTGGCCATGAAGCCGAAGTGGCGAATGCGGTGGAAGCCGTCGGGCAACGTATGAAGAAGGAAGCGGCGGATGAACTCGTCGGGCTTGAGCTTCATGATATTTACCGCGCCGTTCTGGCGGTAGTCCTTCAAGGTGAAGGCGACGTGATCGTCGTCGAGGGAGACGAGCCGGCTGTTGGTGATTGCAATGCGATGGGTATAGCGGCCGAGATAGGCCAGCACCTGCGCAGGGCCGCCGAACGGCCGCTTGGCGTAGACAACCCAGCTGATGCGCCGCATGGCGGCGAGGTGTGCGGCGAAGTCCGCAGGATCGGTAAGGGATGCGAGGTCACCGAAGAAGTTCAGGGTGCCGGCGTTGAAGGCAGCGATCAGGCGTTCGAGGAACAGGCGTCTGAACAGTCGGGCGAGTGGTTTGACGGCCAGGAAAAAGTGCGGTCGGCTTGCGATCCAGCGTGTTCCGTCAGGTGACAGGCCGCCGCCCGGTACGACACAGTGAATGTGGGGATGATGCGTCAGCGCCTGTCCCCAGGTATGCAGAACCGCGACGCCGCCGATCTCTGCGCCGAGCCGGCGCGGATTGGCAGCAAGCGTCGTCATCGCCTCGGCGGCAGCCTTGAACAGGATGGCATAGAGGATAGCCTTGTTCTGGAAAGCGATCGCTGCGATCGGAGCAGGAAGCGTAAAGACGACGTGGAAATAGGGAACCGGCAGCAGGTCGGCTTGACGCGCGGCGAGCCACTCGGCTCGGGCTGGCCCCTGACACTTCGGACAGTGCCGGTTGCGACAGGAATTATAGGCGATCCGCGTCGTGCCGCAGTCGTCGCAAGCCTCCATGTGGCCGCCGAGCGCCTCGGTCCGGCACGCCACGATCGCGCTCATCACGCGCCGCTCGACCCGACCGAGATGATCGGCACGGTCACGACGATAGGCCTCGCCATGCCGGCGCAGAACATCGGCGATCTCGATGGCGGGTCTGGGTGAGCGGACGTCGGGGCGAGCCATAACCCGCATCCCGACGCGCTGTCAGCCGGATGGCGTCACCTCCAGCGACAGGCGGTCGAGCGGGCTCTGCGTCGCCCGGATCGTATGGGTGGCGACCTGCGTGTAGCGCGCCGTCGACGACAAATTATTATGCCCAAGCAAGACCTGGATGATCCGGATGTCGGTTCCGTTCTCCAGAAGATGCGTCGCGAAGCTGTGGCGCAGCGTGTGCAGCGTGACGCGCTTGGTCAGGCCCGCAGCCTTCACCGCCGAGCGGCAGGCGGCGTGCAACACGGTCGGGTCGATCGGGTGATCTTCTTCACGACCAGGGAATAGATAAAACCGCGGCCGAGCGAGCCGCCAGTACGTGCGCAGGATGCCAAGCAGCTGGGGCGACAGCATCACGTTGCGATCCTTCGCGCCTTTGCCGTGGCGCACCTGGATGACACCGCGGGCACTGTCGATGTCTTCGATCCGCAGTCCCGCGACCTCGGAGGCCCTGAGCCCGGCCGCATAGGCGGTGGTCAGCGCGGCGCGGCTCTTCAGGCTGGACACGGCCTCGAGGAACTGCACGACTTCGTCGGCGCTGAGAACGACCGGCAGCTTGCGCGGTTCTCGCGCATAGGGAATGCGTTCCGGGATCATCGCCTCGTCGAGCGTGACGCCGTAGAAGAACCGCAGCGCACAGACGATCTGGTTCAGCGCCGGCCAGGATATCCCGGTCGAGACCAGATGTACCTGGAAGGCGCGAACGTCTTCCAGCTCCAGCCGGTCCGGTGATTTGCCGAAATAACGGCTGAACTTCGAAACCGCGCTGATGTAGGATCGTTGTGTCGCCGGTGACAGATTGCGGACTGTCATGTCCTCGATCATGCGGCGGCGAAGAGGGCTCAAGTCAGCCATCTCAATACTCCTGTCTGAGAGGGGGCTCCAACACCCACATCCTCTCAGGCAGGAGGCGCTCTACGCCACCTCGCCGTTCACGCCGCGGTAGCGGCTTCGTTCAATCCACAATCGATTCAACCTAACCGCATCCCGCTTTAGCCGTTTCCGTCACCGGCGATGAAAGCCGGTAAAGGGACAGGCCAGCGGCCCATCCCTTCGGCAGAATCTCACGACTTCTTCATCAGTGAGCACTTGCTATGGTCGCGCGGAATGTTGGCGTCGTCGGCCGGCACGGTGGCGACGACGTCATAGAAATCCCAGGGACCTTTGGATTGCTCCACGGTCTTTGCCCGCAGCAAATAGTAATCGTGGATGTGCATGCCGTCCTCGCGGACGTAGCCCTTCTCCGCGAAGAAGTCATTGACCGGCAGTGAGCGGAATTTTGCCAGCACCGCCGCCGTATCGAGCGTTCCGGCCGCTTCGACCGCTTTTAGATAATGCAGGGTCGCCGAGTACATTCCGGCCTGGACCATGGTCGGCATACGCCCGATCTTGTCGAAGAAGCGCTTGCCGAACGCGCGCGAGGCGTCGTTACGATCCCAGTAATACGCCTCCGATGTGAACACGCCCTGCAGGTTCTTGAGCCCGACGGACTTCGCATCCGTGATCTGGAACAGCAGCGCGGCCACCTTCATCTTGCTCTTCTGGCCGAGCAAGCCAAACTCGTGGGCCTGCATCAGCGAGTTGGATGTATCGCCGCTGGCATTGGCAAGCGCCAGCACGTTGGCGCCGGAGCTCTGGGCCTGCAGCAGGAACGAGGAGAAGTCGCTGGTATTGAAGGGATGGCGCACCGAACCCACGACCTTGCCGCCGTTCGCCTTCACCACGGCGGAGGCATCCGCTTCGAAAGCGTGACCGAAGGCATAATCGGCGGTCAGGAAGAACCATTCGTTGCCGCCCTGCCCCAGCAATGCCTTCGCCGTGCTGCGCGCCAGCGTGGCGGTGTTATACGTCCACTGGAAGGTGTTGGGAGAGCACTTCTCGTTCGTGATCGTCGAAGCGCCCGCCGACGACACGATCATGATCTTGCTCTTGTCACGGACAATATCGGACAGTGCCAGCGCAACCGCGGAGTTGCCGATATCGAGAATGACGTCGACGTTCTCGGTATCGATCCACCTTCTGGCGATGCCCGATGCGATATCCGCCTTGTTCTGATGATCGGCGAAGATGAGGTCGATCGGCTGTCCCAGCAGCTTGCCGCCGAAATCGGCGATCGCCATTTTGGCGACCTCAACGGACGCAGGACCCGCGGCATCGGCATATTGACCGGACTGATCGTTGAGGACGCCGAGCTTGACCGGCTTCGACGCAGTTTGCGCATGGGCCGAACTCAGGCTTAGAAACACGATCAGCGACGTCAGCATTTTTTTCATTTTACGTTCTCCCTTTGAAACTCGTCGGCAGTTGGAATGATGATGCGAAGAGTCCGAATGACGTCTCACTCGGCCGCTTCCTTGCATTTCTCCAGCCCGTCCAGGCATTCTCCCTTGGCCCTGAGCGCGCCGCCCCACTTGGCAAGCCACCAGCCATATTGCTCGGGCCAGTGCTCGAAATCGCCGGTCAGGCCAAAATGTTCTGCTGCATGGAGCGCCCAGAACGGATTGAACAGCATCTGACGGGCGAGAAAGATGAGGTCGGCGCGACCGTCCTGCAGAATCTTCTCGGCAAAGTCCGGGGTACGGATCATCCCGACGGCGCCGGTCGGGATACCGGCCTCGCGGCGGATCTGTTCCGCAAACGGCACCTGATAGCCCGGGCCGCGCGAGAGATTGGCGTTGGTCGATCCGGCGCGCAGGTTTCCGCCCGTCGAACAGTCGACGAGATCGACGCCCAGTTCCTTCAGTTGGCGGGAGAAGATGACGCTGTCCTCGATTTCCCAGCCACCGTCGATCCAGTCGGTCGCCGAAATGCGCACGAAAAGCGGCGTGGCCTGCGGCAGCGCGGCCCTCACGGCGCGGGTCACCTCGAGCGGAAACCGCATCCGGTTTTCGAGGCTGCCGCCATATTCATCCGTGCGGAAATTAGCGAGCGGCGACAGGAACGATTGCAGGAGATAGCCGTGAGCCATATGCAGTTCGATGACGTCGAACCCCGCCAGCACCGCCCGCCGCGCGGTCGCGACGAATGCGTCGCGCACGCCGATCAGCCCTTCCTTGCTGAGCGGAATGGGCGTCTGAAAACCGTCGGAGAACGGGACATCCGACGGCCCGGCCGGCACCCAGCTTTCCTCACCCATTTCAATATCGCGATCCGTCAGATGGCTGTTGCCCCGGAAGGCGCGCTGCTGGCTGGATTTCCGTCCGCCATGATTGATCTGGATCGCCGCTCTTGCGCCTTGCGATTTGATCACATGAACAATCTGGCGCATGCCTTCGATCTGGCCGTCCTCCCAGAGACCGGGATCGCCATTGGTGATCCTCCCCTTACGGCTCACCGAGGTCTGCTCGACGAATACGAGCCCCGCTCCGCCCATGGCGAACTTGCCATAGTGAACCAGATGAAAAGGCGTCACGTAGCCGTTCTCGGCCGAATACATTCCCATCGGTGATACGACGATCCTGTTGCTCAGCTCGACGCCACGAAAGACAACTTTTTCAAACAGCTTGACCATGTTGCTATTCCTGAGATTGCGATACCGCCGTCATGCTTGCGAAATGGCGTCGGACTGGCGCAACGCGGCGATCTCGCCGGCGGACAGGCCGAGATAGTCCGAAAGTATCTCGCTATTGTGCTCGCCGAGGCGCGCAGACGGGATGTATTCCGGCGCAGCGGTGTCGTGCAGCACCAACGGGCTGCGGTGAACAAGGATGTCGCCGTATTC
>CADEDX010000491.1 GCA_902826195.1 uncultured Bradyrhizobium sp.
TCCGGGTCGGGGCCCGGCGTGCCGGTTCCAAGCATGACGACCTGGGTGGCCGATGGGGACTGAGCTTGGGCAGAATGGCCAGGCTGCAGAATACCGATCAATGCAGCAGCGCCAATCGTTGACAGCGAACGAACACAGTTTTGCATGATGGCTTGCCTCCGCGGCGGCTGATGGAGCTCATTCGATCAATAACAAACCACGTTTCTTTTTCCCGTCCCAGGTGTCCATCGCTGCAAACAATCGGGCGCGTTCGATAAGCCAGGGCTGATAATCGCGGTTCACGTCCAGGACGAAGACCAGATCCTCTGCCTCCAGATAGCCTCCGATCGGAGAGTGATGGCCTGCCCCGGCTCCGAAGATTTCCTTGCGGCTGAAATTGATGATGTAGCGGCGGCCAGGTTCGTTGGCACGCCGCAGGTGCTGTAGGAATTGTTCGGGAGAGAGATCGCGCAACACGCTAACGGTGCGATCTGTCTTCAAACGCGTGACGTCCCCAAGCTCGTCAAGTGTCAACCCCATAAAGCAAAAGCCGGTCCAGCAACGACCCGTCCCCGCCAGAATCGCAGTCTCTGATGTTGCCGTTCCGCCGAGGGATCTCAGCGCGTTCGCGATACTGGCCGGGCCGCACAACGAGGGGTTTGACTGCCACGTCAGCTCCGGCTTGAAGGTTGATGCCGCCGGCAACGCCCATGCTTTCTCAACCCCGGCTTCAGACCGCGTGACGGACGAGCGAATGGCATCAGGGCGTACTTTGGTCTGGCTGACGACAAGGCCGGCACCGCCAGCCAAAGTGATCAGCGCCGACACGCCAGCAAACAGCACAATCCTTGCCGCTCGGCTCATTAGGTTGAGTTCTCGCTAGGGCAATCACATACCGACTGCTGGCCGGAAGCCGTGTTGCCTTGGACGAACCAGGGAACCTCTATCGCCAGCCAAGGAAGGATATTTTGGCCTACGCATTGGCTCTATGAAAGGTTTCACATTGGCAAGCGAAGGCGGACGTTCGCCGGCACCCAGAACTGATCAGTCCCCGCCTCTAGCTGTGAAACTTCAGCCCGTCGACGATCTTGTCGATCACCTTGCGCTCGGCGCGCATCGCAAGCCAACCAGATTAAGCTCGGCGCGGATCACGGCGCTGACCGCCTCGCGGTTGGCGGCGGGCCGAGGCCTCGGCTACTGTGGTCACCTGGGAAATTGCGACGGGCGATCATCTGAATTCCGTGGCATATTTACGGGCAATCTCGTTGACTTGCTCTCGAGTCGGTTGCTTTGGCGGCACCCCAGGTGGATTGCAGGTGTCGCGGAAATAGCCGTCCAAGCCAGTAGGCGCTATGATCCAGAGCACGCGTAGTTCGTTATCGGGATTCACGAACCCATGCCAAGCATTCCTGGGAATGAATATCGTTGCGTCCTTTTCAACGGCGTATCGCGCATCGTTCAATATGAAAACTCCACTGCCCATTTTAAAACGTAGAAGGCTTCGTCCATCCACAAGTATCGGTGGATTGGAGTCCCCGCGCCAACGGGCACCTGCTGAGCGCCCAAGGCAAGATTGTCTGAGCCTGTGGCTGGGCCGACGTTGATGAAGTCCCAGCGTCGCGAAAATGAACGAGATGCTCGCCTTCGGTGGCGCCGATCAGATATCCCTGTGCTGCCGCGGTCTGAGCCTGGGTCAATAGTGTCCGGCTTGGACATTGACAGAACACCAGGCCTCATTGCTCGCCAAGCACGTCGGCGGCCCAAGCCCGGTCGAACTTGGCGTTAGCCTCCCGCTGGACATTGCGCACGCTCGCCACGTCCGCCGCATCGTATTCGCAGACCATACGCAGCCGGTCGGCGGACCAGTAGCTGCGGATCCAACGGACGTTGTAGAGGTCGAGGCAGGGCCCCATTCGAGCCTCGACCGCGCTCAATTCCTCCTGGGTGAACGGCGTTTCGAAATTCCGCTCAACAATAACGCGGGGCATGGGTTTTCTCCTGTTGTTCGAAATTCAACCTGCCGGCTTGGCGTGGGAACCGCCGTTGGAATCGCGCGGACGGGCTTGCAATGCGAGTAACGCCGCCCGCGCCCTGACGCTGAGGTCATCCCGGCCTGACGCCGCCTCAATGTCCTGTGCCGAAGCCGTTTCACCGGCCAGAGCGAGCAATGCCCGCGCGATTGCGATCTCGCTATGCCTCCGCATGGCCGAGGCAAGCGTCAAGGCTTCGCTGGCGCAGAGGCGCGCCTGGCTGGTGCGCCCCGCCTGGCGGTAGAGGTGCGCCGCGCTATTAAGCGCGTAAGCCAAGTAAGATTTATCATCCACCGCACGGAGCCGCGTTAGCGCGCTGGCCAGCGCATCGTCGGCAGAAGCCACCCCTGTGGCCAGTCCGGCCAGCGCCCGCAACGTCTTGACGAATGGCGTTTCATCGTCGCCCAGCCGCGCCGCGACCGTTTCCAGCTCCGAGCAATGGGTGTGCATGTCGGCATATCGGCCCCGCTCCCGCTCGAGCATCGCGAGCCAGGTCAGGCATTTGTATTCGCGCCAGCGATCCTTGTCCCCGCGCGCCAGATCAAGTGCACGCCTCAGCGAAGAGACGGCGTGATCCTCATTGCCGTCCCATCGCTCCAGGAGACCGCGGGCCCAGTACAGTTCGCACAGCTCAAGACTGATGGGCCCGGCGATCGCGCTGGCCTCGGCGATCAGCGCGCGCGAACGCCCGATCTCAGTCTCCAGTTCGAGCAGGCAACGGGCGGTGTTCGCGAGCTGACGCGCTCGCGTCGAATCGTCGGCGGCGCGGCCGGCTTCGGCGGCGCGCAGCGTACTTGTCTCCGCCTGCTGAACGTCGCCGGCTTCCTGATGCAGCACGGAAAGCAGGTAGTGGCCGGTCGCGGCCGCGGTTTGAAGGCCGAGCGCTTCGGCGTCGCTTGTCGCCTCGGCGATCGTGTCCGCCAGCGGCGGGAGCGGCCGAAGGCCGGGACCCGTCGCGCCAAGCAGACGTATCTTAAGCATGGCGATGCGGAGCTCCAGCCTTGCTGGACCCTCCGCAAGCCGCTCGGCATGACGGAGACCCCGTTCGGCGAAGCTGGCCGCTTCCGCATTGGCGAACAGCCGCAGCGCGCGTTCACCTGCAAGTCTGCACGCGTGCGCTGCCATATCGTCATCCTCAGCAAGTGCGGCATGATGAGCAATGTCCGCTGCGAAGGCGCCGTCGCGCCCGATGACGGCATCCAAGGCGCGCGCAATTCGCCGATGCAGCAGCTTTCGCCGCGGCTGCGAGAGCGTGCGATAGGCCGTCTGGCGGACGAGATCGTGCGTAAAGTCGTAAGCATCGCCGCCGACCGGCCGGATCAGCCCGCGCCGCTCCAATTCGCCAAGGGCCGTGAGAAGCTCGGTATCATCGAGACGCGCAGATCGCGCAAGGTCGTCCGGCGTGAAGGCGCGGCCATGGGCTGCCGCCCAGACCAGCGTCTCGCGTATCCCTTCCGCAAGCGGAGCGAGTTGGCCGGCGATCAAGGCTTCGACGGTCCGACCGGGGCCCGGGTCCCCGCGGCGGTGCGCACGGGCGAGCTCCAGACTAAACAGCGGGTTGCCGCCGCTTTCGGCAAAGATCTGGGCCGCGTCGAGTGACGGGTCGACCTGCCGGATGAGCTGCACCGTTTCCGCTTCGCTCATGGCCGCAAGCTCGATCTCTCTCAGCCGCCCGTCGCGGGCCAGCGAGCGCAATACGCGCGACGCGGCGCCATTATCTTCGATCTCTCCTGCTCGCGCCGCACACACGATCAGAAGGCCGGAGGTGCTATCGATATGGCGCGCGACGTAATGAAGGAGCGAGGACGAGCCCTCGTCGGCCCATTGCAGATCGTCGAGGATGACGGCCGCGGGTCGCATTGACACAACCTGCCGCAGCAGGCCGAGGACCGCGTCGAGCAGCCGGGTTCGATCTCCGGCTTCCGCCACCGTGCCCATTTCGGGAAGCAGCAAGCCCAGATCAGCCGGCAGCCCGTCGCGCGGGCTTTCGCGCACAATCTCACGGATAACATCGATCCATACGCCATAGGGTCGCGCCGCTTCGGCTTCATACGCGCGCGCCGCAAAGGCGCGCCCCCCAGCAGAGGTGAGGCGCTCGCCAATATGGGCAAGGACGCGGCTCTTGCCGATGCCCGGCTCGCCGGTCACCAGCATCACATCCGGCCTGTCAGCCCGCATCGCCACGATCTGATCGATCAGTGCCCGCTCGGCTTCGCGGCCGACAAAGGCGGCGGAGGGCGGACGCCTTGGCACTGGAGGGATACCCAAGGCGCGCGCGGGCCGTGTCGCGGCGACGCTGGCGGACGCAGTGGGGCGCAGAGTTTGCCGGGCCTCTTCCAGTTCGGCCGAAGGACGCACGCCGAGCTCGGCTTCGAAAACCCGGCTTGCATGTTCGTACTGACCAAGCGCCTCCTTGTTTCTGCCTTCGCGGACCAGCAGCCGGACAACCGCCGCGTGACCTGACTCGGACAGCGGGTCGGCCGCCGTAAGGGCGCGCGCATAGGCCAGCGCGTCCGCAGGATGGCCTTGAAGCCGTTCGACGAGACTGGTGAGCACCGCGAGGCGCAGGCGGCTCACGGCTTCGCGCTCTGCCATGCACCATTCCTGGTAGCGATAGCAGAGCGGCAAATCGAGTCCGTCGAGAAATTCGCCAACACCGAGCAGAGCGGCTGCCTCTTTCAATGCGGCGATGGGTGCGGCGGAGACATCATCACCAAGCAGCGACCGTATCCGACGGATATCAATGACAGCATTGCCGAGTTCGACACCGACCCGGTTGCGGTCCGCTGTCAGTCGCATTCCTTTCTTGTCGTCGAGTACTGCCCGAATCTTGCTCAGGCTCCAGCGCAGCTCGGCGCGCGGATCGTCGGGTCCATCCCAGAGCAGATCGCATAGACGTTCGCGGCGATGCGGCTGTCCGGTGGCGATCAGATAGCCGAGTAGCGCGCGCGTCTTGCGGGAGGCCGGCAACGCCACGGTACGCCCATCGCAGCCAATGAGTTGCAGCTCGCCGAGCAGGTGTATTCCGGGCGGGCTTTGGTCTTTCATGCTCCTCGGACCTCGATTGCTGTCTCGCGCAGCTCCCATGCCGGTTCCCACGGGCGCTCCCACGGACAAGGGCCATCCTAGCGTTCACCACGAAACCGCGAAATCGGTCAGATCGACGCTCGAAGACATTGGTGGAACCACGATGAAGCCCCGGTGAGCATATCACGCCCCCCCTCAACCCCCGAAAATTTAGGGAGACATTCGTCATGACAACCACAGCCGCTGCAAAACCGTTCGACCCCGTCAAGTATAAGGAGACCACCCGCGAGCAATGGCAGTCCGCCGCCCAGGCCTGGAACGACTGGA
>CADEDX010000492.1 GCA_902826195.1 uncultured Bradyrhizobium sp.
GGCGATTTCGGCCTGAAGGCCGGTTTGCACGTTGGTGAGATCGGCGGTGTATCTGAATACGCTGCCCAATCCCTGGCCGCCTTCCTCGACCACGTTTTGCCACAAACCGCCCTCGAGGGCGCGGCCCGCGTCATTGAACGTCAGGCCGAGATCCGAGAAGGCAGGCGCAGAAGACGATGGCGGATCGGCTGGCGTTGTCGGATCCGTCGGAGGTGTGGGATCGGCCGGCGGCGTCGGGTCGGCTGGCGGATCAGGCGTAACAACAACCTGTGGTGCCTGATCCTGGTGATGATGGTGGCGATGAGAATGGCTTGCCATGGCTGGCTCTTCTCCCTGTCAACGTGGCCGATGGTCGCAATCGATCGTCTTCTATCGTGGCGTCATTCAGCCCACACCGCGGCCTGTACGCGCAGAAGAAAGGTCATACGCAGACGAAGCGATGTCGGGGAACCGCGAGGCGCGGCGTCCGCTCGAACACAAAGCGGCCGGATCCGCGATGCGCACCCGGGCCGGACGTTGGCTACCAATCGGAACTTTCGGCTTCACTTCTGACTGAACATCTTATTGAGCTCGCCGCCGGGATAGCCGTTCGTAAACTCCGTGAACGTGCCCTGCTCTCCCATTTCCTTTGCAGCCTTCATGAAGCCGGTCCATGCCATCCGTGCCAACGCGCCGCCGACGCTGATCCGGCGCACGCCGAGATCGCCGGCGACCTTGAGGGACGGACCGGCCGCCCCGACCAGAAGGTTGATGGGTCGAGGCGCGACCGCCTTTACGACCGCCGAAATCTCCTCCGCCGTCGATATCCCCGGCGCGTAAAGGCAGTCGGCGCCGGCGTCCGCATAAGCCGTGAGCCGGTCGATCACGAGCTTCAGATCCTTCTGCCCGCGCAAGAACGCTTCGCAGCGGCCGGTGAGCAGGACACCACTGTTGTCGGCATCGATCGCTTGGCGCGCGGCGCGGATGCGGTCGATGGCCAATTCCCGATCGAACAGCGGTTTTGCGTTGTCGCCGGTATAATCCTCGATCGACAGGCCGGACACGCCGGCCTTCACCGCGCGCGCGACGTTGACGCCGACCTTGTCGGGCTCGTGCGCAAAGCCGTCCTCGAAGTCGGCATTGACGGGAATGTCGACCGCCGCGCTGATCGCGGCCAGATGCGTGCAGACGTCGTCGACCGTGACGCGGTTGTCGGGTTTGGCCAGCGTCCAGGCGAAACCCGCGCTGGTGGATGCCAGCGCCCTGAAGCCGATATGCTGCAACGCTACCGCGCTCCCGACATCAAAGGGATTGGGAATGATGAAGCAGCCGCTCTCGTGCAATTTTCTGAACGCGGCGCGTTTGTCAGCAAGTGTCAGCATGGTCGCTCCCCTCGATGTTTGTTGACGCAGCAGACATAGTGCCGCAACGCACGTTCCGCCAGCCGCCTCACGTCACGACCTTGCGCAGGAAGGTCCGTTCTTCGGCGAGGATGAATTTGTTTTCCTCGGCGAAATTGAAATTGGCCATGCCTTCGCTGTCGGCGCGCAGCCGCGCGCGGTAGCTTTCATAGGCGGCGAGACTCTCGAACGAGATCAGCGCAAACGCGATGTTGTTGGTCCCCTCATGCGGCATCCAGTAGCCGATCAGGTCGCCGCCGCATTTCGGAATGATGGTGAGCCAGTTCTTTGAGTATTGCTCGAACTGGGCGCGCTTGAACGGATCGAGCTGGTAGCGGATGAAAACGGTGATGGTCATTGTCGAGCTCCGGTATTTGCAGCCGTGAGAATGCCCGTTTGCCCGTCGTCAATGCTTCGGTTACCATCGAACCATGAAAGCAGGTCCCGACATCGCCATGGTCGCTTCGCTGGTCGGCGATCCGGCGCGCGCCAACATCCTGACCGCGCTGATGACCGGCCGCGCGCTGACCGCGAGCGAACTGGCGCAACAGGCCGGCATCACGCCGCAGACCGCGAGTTCGCATCTTTCGAAGCTCGAGGCCGGCGGACTGATCGAACCTGAAAAGCAGGGCCGCCACCGCTACTACCGCCTTACCGGCCCCGATGTCGCCCATGTGCTCGAAGGCCTGGCGGGCCTCGCCGAACGCGCCGGCCACACCCGCGTCCGCACCGGGCCGAAGGAGCCGGCGCTGCGGCGGGCGCGGATCTGCTACGACCATCTCGCCGGAGACCTCGGCGTGCAGATGCTCGATAGCCTGCGTACGCAGCGGCTGGTGAAGCAGACCAAACAGTCGATCGAACTTACCGGCGAAGGCAAACGCTTCATGGCCGAGGCGCTGCAGATCGACACCGAGGCGCTGGCCCATCCGCGACGGCCGGTCTGCAAGGCCTGCCTCGACTGGAGCGAACGCCGTCATCACCTCGCCGGCACGTTGGGCGCCGCCGTGATGAGCCGATTTACCGAATTGAACTGGGCGGCGCGCGACCCGGCACCGGGCAGCCGCGTCGTCGATTTCACCCGCACCGGCGAAAAACGTTTTGCCGCGCTGTTCGGAAACCAGCCGGCTTAAGCGCAGTAAGTGAACCAATTCGGGCGGAGCTTAGACTAAGTGAGTCGGTGCTCCTGCTTCGCGGACTGAGCTCCATGACGGATCACGACATTCATGTTCCATTCAGCTGTCGTGAATAGGTTCGGAACCGCGCCGCCGTTGCGGCTGAAAACGGGAGAAAACATGAAGTACCTTTTCGCAGCAGTTTTGGCCCTGGGCACCGTTGCAAGCTTCAGCGCGGCGGAAGCTGCACAAGGATGCGGCCCCGGCTGGGCACGCGGTCCCTTTGGCAAATGCCGACCCATTGGCGGGGCTGTCGTGGTTCGTCCGGCTCCGATCGTCGTGGCGCCAGCGCCGGTCGTCGTGGTGCGGCCCGGCCGCGTGTGCCCCTACGGCACCGTGTGGCGCTATGGACGCTGCCGCGCTTACTGATTTATTTCCAAAGCACAAACAAAAGCCCCGCTCACACGGGGCTTTCTTATTTATCGTCTACACAGTCACTACCGGCACCTCACCAGTAACGACGGCGCCAATAGCGGCGGCGCCAGCGACGCCGGCGATGCCAGCCCCAATGCCGGCGGCGCCAGCGGCGGCGGCGCCAGCCCCAATGCCTTCGGCCCCAGCCGCGATGACGGCCACGGCCCCAGCGTACTCCTTCCGGCGAGAGGCGATCGGCCTCCTCACTCGACGTGACAGCGGGCTGGGCGTCCGGATTGACAGGCAGCTTGCCGTCGTCGGCGAGCGGCGCCGGCATCAGCGGCGCGGCCTGAGCGCTCGCTGCGAGCGCGATGCCGCCCGCGGCGAAGCCAAAGGCGAGTTTCAAAAAATGGCGGCGTTCCATCACATCTTCTCCTCCGTCTGCAACATTACGAGAAAGAGAGTTTCGAGTTGCCGAGATGAATGCGCGATGAATTGCGCGTTCAGCTTGGTCGCGCACGACGCCGATCCAAAATTATTTCGCAAGCCGCGCGGTCACGACGGAACAATTTCGGCGACCGCGTCATTTTCGCATCGCTCAGGCGTGCGACGATCCGGCTCTGCTGCACGAACTCCGCCGCGCGGCCAGCTTCGTCCGAGCTGCAGCGCCTTAGGCCGCAAGTTCCTCCGCCAGCACCAGCACCTCGCGCGTCCGCGTGACGTCCGGCCAATCGCGGTTGAAGTCGTCGACCAGACGCTTCATCTCCGGCCCGCCGGTCGCGCGGTCGAGAGCGGCCTTGTCGGTAAACTGGTACATCGCCTGGTGCAGCGACGGATCGGTGTCGCTCCAGTAGCGCCATGCCTTCACGGCGCCGAACGATTTCATCGCATCGGGCAGGTGCTCGCGCGAATACCAGGCGCCGAAGGCCTCGCGCTTGGCAGGATCGGTGACGGTAGCGCGGACGACGAAGACGGCTGCAGGCATGTTTCTCTCCCCAAGATTGTTCTCGTATGGCGGGCACACTGTGTTTGTCCACCATGCACATCATTCTAATTGTCGCATGCTCCGTGATATCAAGGTCGCGTGCAATGCGCTATTCGAGGTGCCACCCATGTCCATCCGCCATCGCTCCGCCCTGCTCGCCGCACTCGGCCTCCTGGCCGCAACCATGTCCGCCATGGCGCAAGACATGGTTATGCCGCGCGAGCCGCAGATCGGCCCGCGCCCATTTTATCTGGTCGACAAGATGAAGGACGGGCCGCTGAAGCAGCAGCTCAGCCAGTGCGCCGGGCCGTTTCGCAAAACCGACTTCTCGATCGGCCACCGCGGCGCGGCGCTGGAATTCCCCGAACATACCAGGGAGTCTTATGTCGCGGCGGCGCGCATGGGCGCCGGGATCATCGAATGCGACGTGACATTTACAAAAGACCGCGAACTGGTCTGCCGGCATTCGCAATGCGACCTGCACACCACGACCAACATATTGACGGTGCCGGAGCTTGCCGCCAAATGCTCGCAGGCCTTCAGCCCGGCCGATCCCGTGACCGGCAAGAAGGCGTCTGCGAAGTGCTGCACGTCCGACATCACCCTGGCGGAATTCCGCAGGCTCACCGCCAAGATGGACGGCTTCAATCCGGATGCGAAGACACCGGGGGAATACCAGAACGGCACGCCGCGCTGGCGCACCGATCTTTACGCCAATTCCGGCACGCTGGTGACGCATGACGAGAGCATCGCACTCATCAAAAGCCTGGGCGCAAAGTTCACGCCGGAGCTGAAGGCGCCCGAAGTGCCGATGCCGTTCGACGGCGACTACACACAGGAGAAGTACGCGTCGCAAATGCTGGACGCCTACAAGAAGGCCGGCATTCCGCCCGCGGACGTATTCGCGCAAAGCTTCAACCTGGCCGATGTGCTATATTGGGTGAAGACCGAGCCGGAATTCGCCAAACAGGCGGTCTATCTGGAAGAGCGTTACGAGAAGCAGGGTCTCGATCCCAACAAACCCGGGACCTGGAAACCTTCGATGGCGGAATTGAAGGCGCAAGGTGTAGCGATCCTCGGCCCGCCGATCTGGACCATGCTGACGCTGAACGACAAAAAGGAGATCGTTCCTTCCGAATACGCCAAGGCCGCGAAAGCTGCCGGTCTCGACCTGATCGGCTGGTCACTGGAGCGCGACGGCCCGCTGCACAAAGGCGGCGGCTTCTATCATAAATCGATCAAGGCCGCAGTCGATCGCGACGGCGATACGCTGGCGGTGCTCGACGTGCTGGCGAAGCAGGTCGGGATCCGCGGCATGTTTTCGGACTGGCCGGCGACGACGACGTTCTATGCGAGTTGCATGGGGATGAAGTGAAGGGACTTGTAGATTCCATGGGGCGGTGAGCGTGGCCTTTCCGATAGGTTTGGGTTTGCAC
>CADEDX010000493.1 GCA_902826195.1 uncultured Bradyrhizobium sp.
GAGCAGCGCGGCAACCGCCGCGCCGATGTTCCTTTTCATTTCAAAAAGTCCTTCCTTTTTGTGACGGTCCCACGTTCGATCACAGCACGGGAAGAAGCAGCTCGCACTACGAAACTTGCGGATTGAAAAATATAGCCCGGAAGGTGAAATGCATCTCAGACCTGTCCGTAGCGTCGTGAGACGACGGACCTGCCTAGAGGCAGGTCGCGCGTTCGGCGGCGAGATAGCCGAACAACAGGCCGAGCCCGAACAGCAGCACGAGACCGGCGGCGCCGAATTCGATGCCGCGCATGACGAGTGCCCCGCTGCCTTCGCGGCCGGCGCTGAGCCGCCGCGCTAGCCCCTTGGCTGATACCGCAATGACGGCGATGGTCGCAACCGTGATCGCGGTGCCGAGGCCCATGACGAAGGTCGCGGCGATGCCGGCCCAGAACAGGCCCTGCGCCAGCGAAAACACCAGCACCAGGATCGCGCCCGAGCAGGGACGCATCCCCACCGCGAAGATCGCGCCGAGGCCGCGCCGCCAGCCGCCGGGGCCGGCGAGTTGATCCGGCGTCGGCCCGTGCGAATGCCCGCAGTGTTCGTCGTGGACATGCGCGGGGCCGTGGGCATGGTCGTGGACAGGATGCTCGTGATGATCGTGACCGTGATCAGGTTGGTGGTGAGCATGATCGTGTTGGCCATGGTCATGTTTATGCTCCGCCGCCATCGCCGGCGGAGGCTCCGGCTTCGCCTGCAGAGCGCGCAAAAAACCGCCGCCCTTGGTCCACACCAGCCGGGCTCCGAAGGCCGCGATCAGGGCGTAGCTGACAATCTCGATCGCCTTCTCCGCCGAGCACATCGTCTTGGCGGTGGAGGAGAGCAACCAGGCGAGGACCGCCACCAGCGCGACCGCCACCAGCGCCTGCAGCAGCGCCGACACGAACGACAACGCAATGCCGCGCCGCGCGGTCTCCTCATTGGCGACGAGGTAGGACGAGATCACCGCCTTGCCATGGCCCGGGCCGGCGGCGTGAAAGACACCGTAGGCGAATGAGATTCCAAGCAGCGTCCAGACCGCGCTGCCATCCGACTTCGCCGCGCGGATCGTCGACGACATTTCGCGATAGAATTCGGATTGCTTGGCGAGGATCCATCCGATGACGCCGCCGGCGGGCGGCTCGGCCGGCGGCCGCGGCCCGCCGAACGGATTCTGCGCCATCAGCGCATGCAAGGCGGCGTCGCAGACGATAACGGCCGCGAACGCCGCGGCCGCTATTGCAATGGCTCGCGCCAGACTCATAGTCAGCCTCACGGGCAATCCACCATGATCTTGTTGGCGAACATCGCTCCATAGTTGGAATTGTCGCCGTTCATGAAGTTCTGTTCATTGAGGCGCTGGGCATTGGCGGTGCCGTCGTTCGGCCGCTGGAACTGCATCTTGCACGACGCGGGCGCGCCGTTAAGCTTGATCGGGTCCTTGTCGTCGAACTTGAAGTCGATGAAATAGGAGGGATCGAACACTTCGAGCGCGGTCTGCTGCGCCTTGAACGGCGTCTTGAGCGGCAGCATGAAATGCAGCGTCAGCTCGCTGTCCTTGTATTCGAGGAAGTAATCGACCGGCTCGACGAACTTCTGCTTCTTGCCGTCGGCCTTGGCGAAGGTGAAGAAGTTGAACTCCTTGAGCGACTCGACATTGGTCTGCGCCAGCGGCGCCAGCTCTTCGCGGGTGTAGACGCCCTTGGTCTTGCTCGCGAGCCCCTGCAACGCGTAGGTCGTGAACATCTCGTCAAAGGTCCAGGCGTGGCGGACGCCGATGATAGTGCCATCGGGGGCGTAGACCACCTCGCTCTTTGCGGTGATCCAGACGTGCGGGTGGGCTTCAGCCGGGGCCGTGCCGAGAAACACGCCGACGATCAAGCCTACCAACGCGAACAGCACACGCAGCACGTCGTCCCTGCGAACGCAGGGACCCATACTCCCCTGCGTTCGTTGGGAAGGAGGGCGCCTGCCCACATGCCAAAAAGCTAAGGCACGGCGTATGGGTCCCTGCGTTCGCAGGGACGACGTGTGGAGAGTATGCAGGCTGGTCACGCCGCCTCCGGGGTTTCGAGCAGGCCGCGCCGGCGCAACAGCGCGTCGGCCTCGGGCTCGCGGCCGCGGAAGGCGACATAAGCCTCCTCGGGCTCGCGCGAGCCGCCCGACGAGTAGATGTCGTCGTGCAGGCGCTTGGCGGTGGCGGGATCGAAGATGTCGCCGGCCTCCTCGAAGGCACCGAAGGCGTCGGCGTCCATGACCTCCGACCACATGTAGCTGTAATAGCCGGAAGCATAGTGATCGCCCGAGAAGATGTGGCCGAACTGCGTGGGCCGGTGCCGCAGCGCGATTTCCGCGGGCATGCCGATCTTCTCCAGCTCCGCCTTTTCGAAGGCTGCAACATCGCGGCTGGCCTCGGCCGGCTGGGTGTGGAATTCGAGGTCGATCAGCGCCGAGGAGACGAACTCCACGGTGGCAAAGCCCTGGTTGAATTTTCTTGCGGCGAGGAAACGCTGCAGCAACTCATCCGGCAGCGCCTCGCCGGTCTGGTAGTGCTTGGCGAACTGCCGCAGCACCTGCGGCTGCTCCTGCCAGTGCTCGTAGAGCTGCGACGGCAGCTCGACGAAATCGGTAAACACGGAGGTTCCCGACAGCGAGGGATAGGTCACGTTGGACAGCACGCCATGCAGGCCGTGGCCGAACTCGTGGAACAGCGTCCGCGCGTCGTCCGGCGACAGCAGCGACGGCTGGCCATCGGCGCCCTTGGCGAAGTTGCAGACGTTGATGATCAAGGGCGCGACCTCGCCGTCGAGCTTCTGCTGGTCGCGCAGCGAGGTCATCCAGGCGCCGGAGCGTTTTGAGGGCCTGGCGAAGTAATCGCCATAGAACAGCGCCTTGTGCTTGCCGTCGGCGCCCTTGACCTCCCAGACCCGGACATCCGGGTGCCAGACCGGCACGTCCTTGCGCTCCGAGAAGGTGATCCCGAACAGCCGGGTGGCGCAGTCGAAGGCGGCCTCGATCATGTGGTCGAGCACCAGATACGGCTTGATGGCGGCGTCGTCGAAATTGGCGCGGCGCTGGCGAAGGATCTCGGCGTAGTAGCGCCAGTCCCAGGGAGCAAGGGTGAAATTTCCGCCCTCCTCCGCGATCAGCGCCTGCAGGGCGTCACGGTCGGCGAGCGCCCGCGCCCGGGCCGGCTTCCAGACCCGTTCCAGCAGGCTGCGCACGGCTTCCGGCGTCTTGGCCATGGAATCCTCCAGCCGGTAGGCGGCGTAGGTCGGATAGCCCATGATCTTCGCGGCTTCCTCCCGCAACGCCAGGATCTCCACAATGGTGGCGTTGTTGTCGTTGGCGTTGCCATTGTCGCCGCGGGTGGTGAAGGCCTTGAACACCTTCTCGCGCAGGTCGCGGCGCGACGAGCTCTTCAGGAACGGCTCCACGGAGGAGCGCGACAGCGTCACGATCGCCTTGCCCGCCATGCCGCGCTGTTCTGCCGCAGCCTTGGCTGCGGCGACAAACGCCTCGGGAAGGCCGGCGCGGTCGTCCTCGCCGAGCTCCATGAACCAGTCCTGCTCGTCCCCGAGCAGATGGTGGCTGAACGAGGTGCCGAGCTGGGCCAGCCGCTCGTTGATCTCGGCCCGCCGCTTCTTGGCGGCCTCGTCAAGGCCGGCGCCAGCGCGGTGGAAGTTGGTGTAGGTGCGCTCCAGCAGGCGCATCTGCTCGCCGGTCAGGCCGAGCTTGGCGCGCCGCTCGTGCAGCAGCGCCAGGCGGCCGAACAGGATCGCATTCATCATGATTGGGTTCCAGTGCCGCGCCATCCGCAGCGAGACCTCCTTGTCGATCTCGAGGATCGCCGGGTTGGAGTGCGCGGATACCAGGTCATAGAACACCGCTGCGACCCTGGAGAGCAGCTTGCCGGAGCGCTCCAGCGCCGTGATGGTATTGGCGAAGTCCGGCAAGGTGGGGTCATGGGTGATCGCCTGGATCTCGGCGGCATGGTCGGCAAAGGCCTGCTCAAAGGCCGGCAGGAAATGCTCCGGCTGGATCTCGGCGAATGGTGGCGTCTCGAACGGCGTCTGCCACGGCTGTAGCAGCGGATTTGTTCCGGCTTGCGGGGCGGTTGCCGCTTGCTGGGTTTCTGACATCACAATTCCCGTCTTTTCCTTGAAATATGCGGCAATCTATATCACGCGATACGGCATTTTTGGGCCTTTTGCGCTTGATAGATGGGGGCTTTTCGGAGAGATTGCGCCCCCTGAACAGGACCTTTTCCATGAGCTCACAGCCCACCTCCTCCACGATCGTCTGGCCGAGCGTCATCACCGTCATCTCGGCGGCGATCTTGATCGGCGCCGAAGTGTTCGGCGCGGCGTTCGCCGGCGGCTGGGCGCTAGCGATCCTGTTCGGCCTCGACGACACCGCCGCGCACGTCCTGCAGGCGGTGCTGTTTGCCATCGGCGTGCTGATCATGGCGGCGTTCATCCGCGCCGCGCAACGCATCGAGCCGTTCTTCAAGCGAGGCTGACGCGCGTTCGAGAAAGCGCTGCGGCACAGGCGCAAAAGCGCTCGCAGCACCTTTCAGAAATCTTAACACCCGTTCATGTTCGCCGTGGTCTGCGCGCTGCGAGCGCGTTCGTAAGCACACGTTAGGGAAATTTGTCCCCAGCCTAAAAAAAATGTTGCGAAGCGAAATCAAAAGTCTTATTTCGAGCTTGCCCAATTTCGCACGTGCCTGTGGTCGTGTGTCAGTCGGTAGGTATCCGGACAAGAGGCCGGACAGCCGCCAAGGGATGAAGAACCGAGGGTCGCTCAAATCCGAGTGGCCAGCATCTCTCTCAAGAGATGCCGTTGAAGGTCTCTGCATCCTTTGCAACCGTGACTGGCAGCCGGAGGCGAACCGGCGCACCCCGCTCTCAACGGGGGACGCGACTTAAAGCAACGACGGATCGGGCTTTTTTGGTCTCTACCGGCATTCCACCGCCGGCGCGGGCTACTGAAAAGGCTTGTCCTTCATTGCCAGGTGTGCGGGCGGGAAATTCCCAACCAATCCACGGCAGCACAATTCGGTCTGAGTCCAAGGCCTTGCCGCGTCTCCATCGTGCGGCAACGCCGGCAAACTCATGTCCGAGATCACATTTGAACGGGTCCTTGTCGCAAAGGCCGTTTGGAGGGTGCTATGACCGAACGTATTCAGGAATTCCTGCGCAACCGCCGCAGCGAGGGCCAGGACACCGAGCCGTGCCTCGTGGTCGACCTCGAAGTCGTGCGCGACAACTACGCGACCTTTGCGAAGGCGTTGCCGGACAGCC
>CADEDX010000494.1 GCA_902826195.1 uncultured Bradyrhizobium sp.
GATCAAATCGCGCTATCGCTGGCGGTACGAGCGTGTGTGCGATGATCATGGAGAAGCAGCCCTTCGCAGGGGGATGCCGAAGATCGAGGGGTGGATTTTCGATACCCCGGAAGGGGCTACTTGTCCTTGCGTTTCGGACGCAAGAGTTCGCGATAGCCGCCGCGCATCAGGGCGAGGCCGCGCTGCACCAGGCGAATGGTATGACTGCGCAAATCATCCGTCTTCCAGGCGTGCTCCGGGACACGCTCCTTGCCAAAAAGGCCCTCGGCGATCGCGCGGTAGTTTTGGCCCTCATTGCTGCCGTCCAGTGCACGCAGGACCAGCGCAAGCCGCCGGCGTCGCTGCGCCGGAAGGTTGGGAAGCGGTGGACGCGGAGAACGGCCGCTCAGCGTACGCACGAGCGATTGGGCAGCCTGGGCGCGGAGCCCGAAAGAGGAGTCCATTGGCAGCTCTATCGCTTGCGACGCGCCGGCAACAGGCAGCTTCTTCATCCAGACGCGATGTGTGGTGTCGCCGACGCAGAGTACGGCATGCCAGCCGTCCGTGTTCTGCCGCAACTCCGTGGGCGACAGTCCGGTCAGATCCAGCGCGATCGGTTGAGCTGAGGTTTGCGACGACGAAGCCCCGACCGACAACACGGTCGGCAGAACTTCAGGCGCCCAAAAAACGATCTGCTCGTGGCAGGCCTTCTGCGGATCAGCCGCGAAAAGACAAGCCCCATTTTTCCCGAAATTCGGCGGGAGCGCCGCCGCTTGTGTTGGCAAGGGAGCGATACTGCTCCTGATACTCGGGATTACGACGAAGACATTCCCAGGCGAGACCAGTCCGGTCGGCATTCTGCAATTTTGAATAGGCCTCGGGCGAGCGCCACTCGAAATGCGGCATTGTGATTACTCCCACGCAAAACAACGCCGCGATGCAACACGCCAAATGTGGACCGTTTATGGTGGCATTACGTATCCCACCCGATGGTTTCCAGATTTTCCCGCTGTGAGACGATTTGGAGATTGACGTCCTACTGATTGGCGGCTCCGCCGCGCAGCAAATGTCCATAGCCTTGGTTCGTCATCCATTTGGCGCGAGCCAGATGACTGTCGAAGGCTTTGCGCGCGCGCTCCGGATAACGCTCGGGATCAATGTGAAGGACGATTCTGGCGACTTCCCGCCAGTCCGCACCCTCTGCGTCGGCATCAAGCAGGCGGAGATAAGTGACGACGTGCTGCTCGTCGTAGGCTGTTAGCCCGGGATCGTCCGGTGCCAGGTCTGCAACATCGGGATCAAGCGGGGGTGACGGCATGGCGCTCCTTTGACCGACGATGCGGCTACACCTGTCCATCATTTGGCGATAGCCCCACCATAGTCCTATTTGGGTACCGTTCGTACCCAAACTTCGTAAAGGCAGCCAGTCCGAAACATTCTCGCCGAAGCATTCTCGCCGCCCGTGATCTTTGTCGAGAATACTCCGTGGTGAAATACTCTTCAAGTCGCTGCGCTCTCGTGCATGGATATCCGAGAGATATTGGCGCTCAACTTGAGGAAGCTTCGACAGGCGAGAGGCATCTCGCAAGAAGAACTCGCGCATCGTGCAGAGATTGATCGCACCTATATCAGCTCGCTTGAGCGAAGCCTTTATGCTGCAAGTATCGATGTCCTGGACAAGATTGCGGGTGTCCTCGACGTCGAGGTTAGCGACCTTCTTAAACGACCTGCGCCGCCAGCGACGAAGAAGACTCGCGGTCCCACGAACGATTGAATGCAAACAAATAGTCGGGTCATTCGTTTCCGCGAGCCGGGCCGACAGGCCAGGCAAGTGCCAGAGTGGACACGCGTCACGGCCACCGATCCGCGTGACGGATCGGCGGCGACGCACCTGTAGACCTGAACAAGAAATGAAAGTGGCCGCGCAATTGCCTCCAATTGCGCGGCCCGCTTTCTAGATCGAGCGTTCCATCAAGCGCTTGGCCCTTCCTTCCAGTTCCAGCCGCGCATCCTGATGGGACTTGCTCCGGGCCAGCGCAGTGATCCCTTGCACGAAGTCAAAAACGCTTTCCGGCTTCCGGTTTTCTTCGCCGAGCACGGTTTCGATAATCTTCGCTGTCTCCGATTTGGAAAAACCTCCCTTGCGCAAGAAGCTGTCACGGTCCTCATCCGTCTGGGCAACAATCCGCCCCCGCGCGGCCTTGATTCCAGCAACGAATGGCGCGGGCGAAGAATTGGCAAAGCTGGTCAAGGCCGGTGCCGCCTCATGCGCAAACCGTTGCGCCGCGAATTTCGAATGCCGGATGGTGATTTTTTCGAAATTCTCGACCCCCCACAGATTACGATTCATGCAGACGGCGCGGAGGTAGAAGCTGGCAATCCCGAGCGTCTTGCTGCCGACTTCGCTATTCCAGCAATAAAATCCCCGGAAATACAAATCCGGTGATCCGTCCGGCAAGCGCCCCGCCTCGATCGGGTTAGTGTCATCGACCAAGAACAGGAACACATCCCGGTCGCTGGCATAGAGCGTCGTGGTGTCCTTGGTCACGTCCACGAAAGGATTGTGAGTCATGGTGGCCCAATCCAGCACGCCCGGCACCTTCCACCGCGTATCCCCAACTCCGTTGCCTGCAATCCTCATCACGGCGGCAACAAGCTCATGGTCCCAGATGCGGCCATAGTCGGGGCCGGTGACGGCACGAAGCTCGACGCGACCGCTATCGGCTTCCAGTGTTTTCACCAGTTCGGCGCGGTGCGACAACAAGCCATGTTGCAGATTGATGCCGGATAGCGCTCCCGGAAGTTGCCGCAGATATGACGTTGGTGCTCCAACAAGGGTGCATAATTGTCCGAAACTCCAATGGGTCGGCGCCACCGGCTCATCGCGCCCCGGCACGATCAAGGCCAGCCGTTCGACATTGTCGCGCTTTGCCTCCACCCTGATTGACTTGCTTTCTACCGTCCGCGCCTGCCCGCACTCGGCGCGACCGTGCACGGCGTCATAGAGTTCCGTCAGATCCAAGTAACGCTCGTCATCCGGTCGCGAAAACCATTCCGACGACACGCGGCCAACACGCTTGCCGCGCGATACGTCTACGCGAAAGCCGCCGCCGGAAACAGGCTGCTCGTTCTGGCTCAGGGTTATCATCGTCATCGCTCGTTCTCCTTATGTAGCTGGGTTGAAGCGCAGCGCTGCGCTGCAACCCTGCCCGTCGGCGAGACCGGGGTAGCAAGGGCAAGGGCGGCCGGAGTGGAGGGGGATCACCCGCCCAGGGGACGCGCGGTACGCGCGCGTCTGCACGCGCCTGGCGTCCATGGATTCACGAAAATTCTGCGAAGGCGCGGAAGACCGGGGAGACCACTCCGGCCGGCGCCGGCTTCGGCGCTTCACCCTTGCACGCGCGAGGGCGGAGCCCTTAGCCATCTCTGGTCAAAAAAAGGAGGCCGAAGGTCCTTACCCCTACTTTTTGCGTCGTTGTGGTCATCTGCGCAGCAAGAACCCCGCCTCCGAAGAGGCGGGGCGCGTCGGTCTGGTTAGATCAATCGGCGTTGCGGCGAGACCAGATCAGGACGAAGCTGTCGTCGCCATCACCCCTCACCAGCGAGGCGTAGATCGGCGCCGGGAAGGTCGGATCGTCGAGCTTGACCGAGAGATATTCGCGATCGCTATTCTGCGCGGTCTTCTTCCAGGCGGCGCCGAACTCGGTGGCGCCAGCGATGATGCGATAGTCGGGCGCCTTGTCGTTGTCCTTATCGGTCGCGACGAACTTCGCCCTGACGTTAAGCGTGAGCGTCTTGACCGATCCGGCGTAGCCGTTGTCCGCTGCAGTGAAGGTTCCGATGGTAGCCATGGTGGTCTCCGTTCTGTTGTCGGGCCGCGACCATCGCAGCCTCGACGGCGGTCCTTGGCCCGGGGAGCGATCGTCCCGCAGCTGTCAGGCCCGCAGCACAGCGGAGGACGGCGTTGGACGGCTTTTTTGTTTTCCGCGAGGAATGCCGCCACTTCGCGGCAGGGGAAAAAAGCAGGCTTAGCCGTTGCGGGAAGGCGATCGAGGCGCAGCCGTCCCTTGGGCCTGATCCGTCCATTCGAGGTTGCGTTGGTGCGCGCCCATCAAACAGACCGATGGAGACCACCATGACTGCCATCATCGACGCCGTACAAGGACTGGGATCACCGGTCGCACAAAGACGTGCGCCCGGGGTATCCATGAAGGTGAACGAGTAACCCGGCGAACCACGGCGCATGATTTCGCATCGCGCGCACCGGTTGGCACGCCCTTGGCACAATCGCGTTTGTGATCTCGATGTCACACGTGGCCGATAATTCGCCCCGATCTGCGCCTCGCTGATGGAGCGTGACGGCGGCGGCAGCTTCACGCTGATTTGGTCCCGTCGCAACGCCGACTGATTCAACCGGATCGACGCGGCGCGCCGTCCTTCGGGCGGGTTTACAGGCGCTGATCACGACGCGCCCTTCCCCACTGGCTTCAGAAAAAAAGACGTCTCGACTTCCCTGGAAAATGCAATCGATCGAGGCGGTGAGTATCATGAAGTTGGCTGCGCGCCCGAAGGCGCGCAGCCAGCAATTTCGACAGCCGCGTGGTGGCCAGCCCGGGACCGCGCGAGCGGTCGCTGCCACGCCCTTACTCGGCAGCGCCGCGAGACTGCTGTCAGAGCGCAGGCCCCGTGGACGCGGTTATGCGCGTACACTATTGGCGGCTTTTATAAAGGAGGCCCGCGGTCGAGGCGTTCGCCTTATCTGGGTGGCGAGCTACGACTTCCAGGCGCCGGGAATGTATGAAAAGGCAGGCTTCGAGCGCGTGACCGCGTTCGAAGGTTGGCCCGAGGACCACGTCAATGTGGTTCTCTGCAAAACACTATAAGCAGCACGCCCGATGTCCGCTCAGTGTCAAACGCGTCGGTTTGGCCTACCGCCAGCTATTTCCGCTCTTCCCTCGAAGCTGAGATTGTCGGCGCGCAGGCATTTAGGAAACCCTCAATCATACGGTCGCTGCTTAGACGCACAACCGGGACTTCGGCACCATGCTCAAGACGCTCGGCCTCAATGACCGGCCAGTGGTCGGCGTTGTAGCGCCAAGCCTCCCGCATCAAATTCCAGTCGAACTGTTCCGAACATCCTTCGGGCAAGTCGGGCCGCATCCCTCCGCGACCGAAGGCTGAACGCCAAACAATTCGCCATTGGCAGAGCCAGCGTGGACGGTCGATAACGATCAAGGTATCAGCGCGCGCCAAAGTAAGATCGAAAGCCAGCCCCCATTAGGTGCCGTCGACGATCCAACTATCGCCTGCGATCACATCGGCGACGCGCGCGCGAAAGCCT
>CADEDX010000495.1 GCA_902826195.1 uncultured Bradyrhizobium sp.
CGTTCGATCCGCTGACGCTATTGCCCGCGCTGTCTGCGGAGACCGAGTATATCGGCCTGATCGCAACCGGTTCGACGACGTTCGAGGAGCCGTATCTGGTCGCGCGCCGTTTCGCCTCGCTCGATCACCTGAGTAACGGCCGCGCCGGCTGGAACGTGGTGACCACGTCGAACCCCGATGCCGCGCTCAACTTCGGCCGCGAAGAACACATGGAACACGGCGAGCGCTACAAGCGGGCGCGCGAGTTCATCGATGTGGTCACGGGCCTGTGGGATAGCTGGGCGGACGATGCGTTCATCCGCGATGTCGCCAACGGGATTTATTTCGATCCCGCGCGCCTGCACACGCTGAACCACAAGGGCAAATATTTCTCGGTGCGCGGGCCGCTCAACATCGCCCGCCCCGTGCAGGGCTGGCCGCTGATCGTGCAGGCCGGCGCGTCCGAGGACGGCAAGCAGCTCGCCGCGGAAACGGCGGAGGCCGTGTTCACCGGCGGCGGTAGCCTTGCCGATGGACAAAAACTCTACGCCGACATCAAGGGCCGCATGGAGAAGATCGGACGCGACCCGGAGCATCTGAAGATCCTGCCCGGCGCCTTCGTCGTGGTCGGCGACAGCGTCGAGGAAGCCAAGGAGAAGCGCGCCAAACTCGACAGCATGGTGCATTACGACTCGGCCATCGCCTCGCTCTCGGTGCAGCTCGGCACCGACGCCTCCCGCTTCGATCCCGACGGGCCGTTGCCGCCGATTCCCGAAACCAACGCCTCCAAGAGCGGCCGTCAGCGGCTGATCGACGCCGCGGCGCGCGACAAGCTCACGGTGCGCCAGCTCGCCCAGCGCGTCGGCGGCTATGGCGGGCTGTCGTTCGTCGGCACCCCCAAGACCATCGCCGACCAGATGGAAGACTGGCTGGTGAGCCGTGGCAGCGACGGTTTCAACATCATGTTCCCGTTCCTGCCCGCAGGCCTCGACGATTTCGTCGACAAGGTGGTGCCGGAACTGCAGAGGCGCGGGATTTTCCGCAAAGAATACGAGGGCCGGACGTTGCGGGAGAATTTGGGGCTGCCGAGGCCGAAAAACCGGTTCTTCGAGGGTTAATCCCCTCGAATCGGGCTGGTTTCTGCCCCGAAAACCTTGACTTTGGGCGATCAGAAGCTAGGTTGCGCGGCAACTGCAGGCCGGTTTGGCCGGCGCGCGATATCCCCTATTCAAAGGTTCTGAACATGGCCAAAGCGGTCACCATCAAGGTCAAGCTCGTTTCCACGGCGGATACCGGCTTCTATTACGTCGCCAAGAAGAACTCGCGCACCATGACCGACAAGCTGGTCAAGAAGAAGTACGACCCGGTCGCGCGCAAGCACGTCGAGTTCAAGGAATCGAAGATCAAGTAATTCGCAGGCACATCGCTGGCGGGTTTTGACGGGGCCTATTCGGGCTCCGTTTTTTTGTGCCCGCATTTTGTGGTCGTCCTGGAACTGCACACGATTGCTAGACGGACGGATCCTGGTGGAGATAGCGGTCGTCGAATTGCGCGAGTTCCGCCAGCTTGGCCTCGTCGAGCACCGTGACGCGTCCCCGGCTGATGTCGACGATGCCGTCGTCGCGCAGTTGCCGGATGATGCGGTTGGCGTGCACCGGCGTGACGCCCAGCGCCTCGCTCATCTGCTCCTGCGTCAGCGGCATGTCGAAGGTCTCGCCCGCCTCGCGGCCGGTGACGGCGAGGCGTTGGCGAAGCTCGACGACGGTGTGGGCCAGCCGGCTGGCGGCCGGCCGCTGGCCGACATTGACGATCCACTCGCGAAATATCGCGGCATCGATCAGCGTGTCGCGCCAAAGCACCTCGGCGAGGTTCGGATTCGCCCGCGTCAAGGCGCGCAACGAAGTGTGCGAAATGAAGCCGAGCGTGCACGGAGTGACCGCGACCAGATCGTGGTCCATCCGGTGCAGATGCAGGCTCTGAAGGTCGGGAATCTCGCCGGGAATATGGATCGAGAGAATTTGACGCTGGCCCGTGACGGTGGTCTTGGCGCGAACGCAGAACCCTTCGATGACAAGCACGCATTCCGCAGGCCGGCTGCCATCGGCGGCAACCGTCCGTCCGGCCTCCCAATGGCGAACGTTGATCGGAAGCGCACGGATCGCGGCCATGTCCGCGTCATCCAGCCCTGTGACGGTGTTGAGCCGTCGAAACAAGGCCGCCAGAACCAGATCCCGGTCCAAGCCCGCATCTCCTTCAAGTCACCAGCTACCTGAACGGAACGACGCGGACCGGAACCGGTTCCAACAAAGGTTAAGGAAGCGCCCCGTCCGGCATGCCAGCATCGTGGCCGACAGGAGTTTTGCCATGAAGAAAAAACGCAATCGCAGCCGTCCGCCGCAGCCGCTTCAGGAGCGGCTGAACCAGATCGCCCGCGGCGCCCGCGAAAAGGCCGCCGGCCTGCCGCCGGGGGATGAACGCGATCGCCTGCTGGAAACGGCGGTATCGACCGAGTCCGCGGCAGCGATCGAACGCTGGCTGTCAGCGCCCGGCGTGCCGAGCCCGAAATAGGCTCTGCCGCGCGGATGCGCCGAACGCTATGCCGGGGCGGAGTGCCCGGCGCCCTGCAGCTTGCGCCGACGCCAGATCGACCCGGCGACGAGCACGACGGCGATGCCGATGAGCCCAAGCACTACCTCGCCGCCATGGCCGTTATTGGCGAACTGCGGCGCCAGGCCGATCGACTTGAGGACGCCGTCGAGGCCAGTGCCGACCGGACCGTTGAAGAACGAGTGCAGCGCCGGCTCAAGCGCCGGGTCGGTCGCCATCACCTCGCCGGCAACCCAGCCGAGCAGGCCCGCGCCGGCCCACACCAGCGCCGGGAGGCGCGTCAGCAGCGCCATGATCAGTGCCGCGCCGGCAACGATCAGCGGGACGCTGATGGCAAGGCCGAGGACCAGCAGCGGAATGCTGCCATTGGCGGCTGCGGCCACCGCGATGACGTTATCGAGGCTCATCACGATGTCGGCGATCGCCACGATCTGAACGGCAGCCCACAGATGCGCCGCCGCGTGCACGTCACCCTCGTCCTCGTCCTCGGGCACCAACAGCTTTGCCGCGATCACAAGGAGCGCCAATCCGCCGACCAGCTTGAGGTACGGCAGGTTCATCAGCGTCACGACGATGCCGGTGAAGATAATACGCAGGAAAACGGCGACGCCGGCACCGAGAACCATGCCCCAGAACCGCTGCCGCGGCGGCAGGCCGCGACACGCCATCGCGATGACGAGCGCGTTGTCACCCGACAGCAGGATGTTGATCCACATGATTTTGCCGAGCGCGACCCAGAAGGCGGGTTGCTGCATCTCGGCCTGGAACTGGGTGAAAAACGCCGAGATGTTTGCCGGATCAAGAATATTCATCAGCCAGTCCAAAGCGTTTCTCCCCGACGGCCGCCCGGCCGTTGCGCACGGCTATGATCGCCGCGTCGTCTCCGATCAGCCGACGATTTCGTTCCCTGAGAAGAACTGCGCGATCTCGATCGCAGCGGTCTCCGGCGCGTCGGAGCCGTGCACCGAGTTCTCGCCGATCGACTTCGCGTGGACCTTGCGGATCGTGCCCTCCGCCGCCTTCGACGGATCGGTGGCGCCCATCACGTCGCGATATTTCAGCACGGCACCCTCGCCTTGCAGCACCTGCACCACGACCGGACCCGAGATCATGAAGTCGACCAGTTCGCCGAAGAACGGACGCGCCTTGTGCACGGCGTAGAAGGTTTCCGCCTGCTCGCGGGTCATGCGAATGCGCTTCTGGGCCACGATACGGAGCCCCGCCTTCTCGATCAGCGCGTTGACGGCGCCGGTCAGATTGCGCTCGGTCGCGTCCGGTTTGATGATCGAGAAAGTGCGTTCAATCGCCATTGTTTAAGTCCTTACAAAACGCTGATTTGGAGTTGCGGCGCTTATATCGGCGCCACCTCGGAACGGCAAGCGACCGTGTGACGCGCCTGCTGCCCCTTTTTGGGTCGATTTCGTCCGCCCGGCGCATTCCGGGTGGCCGAAGATTACCGAGAATTCACGGAAGTGAACCTTTGCTGAAGCCGCCATGCCGGCTGTGTTCAGTTTTCCGCCCGTAGACTTACGGACGATCGAACGCAGGGTACGGGCATCCGCCGGCCTCAGGCGTCAAGGGACCCGATCTCACGGATGGTGCCATTGGGCGCCGAAACTTTGAGGAGATGATCATGTTGGGTAAACTCTCGCTCGTTGCAGTTGCCGCGGCTTCGCTGGGTGCGGCGGCGCTGGCGCCGACATCGGCCTCGGCCGGCGGCTTTCACCATGGCGGATGGCACCATGGTGGATGGCATCACCGCTATCACGGCTGGGGCGGCCCCCGCGTCTTCGTCGGCGGCCCGGCCTATTACGGCGGCGGATATGGCGGCTGCTATGCGCGGCGGCTGGTTCCCACCCCCTGGGGTCCGCGCTGGCGGCTGGTGAACCGCTGCTACTGACCTGATCCGAGCTTCCTCCCCAGACTGATGCCCCGGCAGCCCACGCCGGGGCTTTTTTTGCGCCTATGAATCCGACATCAACGGAATCAGCACTGGTCCTCTTTTTCGACTACCTGCGGATGAAGCCATGTCGGCGCGCTCGGAAACCAATTTCGCCGTTGTGACTTGACTTGGTGAATTGTCACTCAAGCCTTGCCAGTGCTGCGAGGCGGAATTGGTACATAATCCATGGAATCCCGCATCGAATTCGATACCGAACACATTGATCACAAAACCTGCGTCTCGATCTGCGACGCCATCGGCGAACGGCTGAAGCAGAACCTGCGCCCCGAGACCGACCTGTCGCCGCGCCTGCGCGAACTGATCGACGAACTGCGCCGCCGCGACAACGAGCTGCATTGAGGGCCTCAGGCCATACTTGATTAACCGACAAATGGGTTGCGTTTGGCAGCCGGTCCGGTGACAAGGCCGGATGCTTTCCATTACCGATATCGCGGTCCGCATTGCCGGGCGGCTCTTGATCGACGACAGCACCGTGCAGATCGTGCCGGGCGCACGCGTCGGCTTCGTCGGCCGCAATGGCGTCGGCAAATCGACGCTGTTTCACGCCATCCGCGGCGACCTGCCGATCGAATCCGGCAACATCACGTTGCCGCCGCGCTGGCGCATCGGCAGCCTCGCCCAGGAAGCGCCGGACGGGCCGGAAAGCCTGATCAATGTCGTGCTCAAGGCCGATCTGGAGCGCGACGCGCTGCTGACTGAGGCCGAAACCGCCGAGGATCCGCACCGGATCGCGGAGATCCAGACCC
>CADEDX010000496.1 GCA_902826195.1 uncultured Bradyrhizobium sp.
TAGTCGACGATGGCGCCGGATTCGGCGATCGTCCTGTCGCCGTCGGTGATGACGGGCGATTTGCCGAGCGGGTGAACCTGCTTCAATTCCGGCGGCGCCAACCGGGTCTCGGCGTTGCGCTGGTAGCGCTTCATTTCATGGGGCGTACCCAGCTCCTCCAGCAGCCACAGAATGCGCTGTGAACGGGAGTCGTTGAGATGATGAAGCGTCAGCATGGGTTTCCTCGTCCTGTTGGTGAGTTGTTGGCTTGAGAGTGTCATCGCGAACGCAACCAAGCAATGATCCCGATGGGGGAGCGCCAGCGACGCCGCTGCGCCCCATCCATACGTCGCGTGCGGTGACAGGTGCCGCTCCGCTCTACCCTTCGTTGCGCAACCTGAGCCAAGGTGGAAACAATTCACCTTCTCTTGAAGCGCGTCCCACGTGATCCAGTTCACAGCGCCCTTCCCCGGCTCGGTCCATAAAACGCTGGGTTGACAGCTGGATTTCGCAAATGTCTGAATCACCTTCGCATAGCGAACGCAAGGCCAGGTCGAGACGCGCGCTGAGAACGGCCTTTCTGATTTACGGAATGATAGTCTTGGGCCTGTTCGGATTCTTCGTCGCATTCCCCGACATGAAGCCTCATGGCGCGCAGGGCGGCGGCACGCCGCTCCAGACTGCAGCAAAGGCAGTCAGATATGAGGCCGTGATCGCCAACTGGAATCGGTATCGCGCGAGGGACGCGAGGGCGGATGTGCGCTAGCTAAGCCCAGAACACTGCGTTCGCCTTCACACTGCCGCCTTACAGCCCCGTAAAGCCTGCCTTAACCGGATCGCTGCTGCCGTCGAGCTGGCGCAGATAGGTCAGCCCGCACACGGTGAGCCGGTGGGTGTCCTTCTCGCCCGCCTCCATCAGCGTCGTCAGATATTCCGTCACCTTGCTGCGCGCCTCGTCGTTGGCCGCGGCGGTGCGGTTCACGAGCAGGTCGTAGGTCTGCATGATGCGGTCGATCGCGGCTTCCATGACAATCTCCTGAAGTATGTGATGCGGGTCAGGCCGCCAGTTGCGCCTCGAACTGGGCGATCGCCTTGTTGGCCAACCGGATTTTGTTGGATTCGCCGTGCTGGACCATTTTGACGATGATCTCGATAAGGCGTTCGTTGGGCGCGGGGCTTTCGGCGATGGCGCCGGTGCCTTGCAGGTAGTTCGACGCGATGGCGTAGGCCTCGCCGACCACTTCGAAGTTCATCACCTGGATTCCGCGCTCGACGAGCATGTTTTCACCTGTTCTGTGACGAGCTTCAATGCGCGGACGCCGCGATGGTTCCATCGAACGAAAGCAGTCTGGAAAAAGCCGCGTCTGCGGCAGCAAAAACCCGCGAGACCGCCTGATTTCACGCCGAAATCGGCAATTCGGTCTCGGGGTCAAAGAAATGCAGGCGGCCCGGCTGCGCCGACAGCCGGACCTGGTCGCCGCGCGCAATGACGCTTTCCGCCGGCACGCGGGCGGCGGTGACGCTGGCCCCGCCGACCCTCGTCTCCAGCAATATCTCGGAGCCAAGCTGTTCGACGACCTCGACGCGCGCGTCGAAGCCGAGACCCGGCGCGCCATCGCCGAGCACCAGGTGCTCCGGCCGCACGCCCAGGATCAAGCGGCGACCATTGTAGGCCGCCAGCGCCGACGCTTCCGCAAGCCCGACCGTGAGCCGCAAGCCTTCCGCCTCGATCGACGTCAGGCCGGCGTCGCTGCGCACGGTGACATCGATGAAATTCATCGCGGGCGCGCCGATAAAACCAGCGACGAACTTGTTGGCGGGCTTTCCGTAGACCTGCAGCGGCGTGCCGATCTGCTGCACCCTGCCGTCGCGCATGATGACGACACGATCGCCGAGGGTCATGGCCTCGACCTGGTCGTGGGTCACGAACACGGACGTGGTCGGGATTGCCGCATGAAGACGCTTGATCTCGATGCGCATCTGCGCGCGCAGCTTGGCGTCCAGGTTCGACAGCGGCTCGTCGAACAAAAACACCTGCGGATTGCGCACGATGCAGCGGCCGAGCGCGACGCGCTGCTGCTGGCCGCCGGACAATTGCTTCGGCTTGCGCTGCATCAGGTCGTGAAGGCCGAGCATCCCGGCAGCGCGGTCGATCGCGGCCTTGATCTCGGCTTCCGGCGTCTTCTTGTTGCGCAGTCCGAACGCCAGATTGTCGTAGACGCTCATGTGCTGGTAGAGCGCGTAATTCTGGAACACCATGGCGATGTCGCGGTCGCGCGGCGGCAGATGGTTGACCACCTTGTCGCCGATGCGGATATCGCCACTGCTGATATCCTCCAGGCCCGCGATCATGCGCAGGGTCGTCGACTTGCCGCAGCCGGACGGGCCGACCAGCGCCACGAACTCCTTGTCCGCAATCTCCAGATCGACGTCTTTGACGGCGTGAAACACCGACCCATAATGCTTGTTCAGCTTCTGCAGTGAAATCGCCGCCATTGCCCCCGCCGTTACCCTAACCTGAAGCTTGTTGAAGAAAGCCCGCCGCGTGTTGATGCGGCGGGCTTCGTGTTCGCGATTATTGCGCGGCCTTGCTGACCAGCGGCGCACCTTCAGCCAGCACCTTGGCAATGTCCTCGCGTTTGCCGGTGACGGCCCTGGTGACCGTGTCGTTGAACGCCTTGTGCACAGCGGGCCATTGCGGGAAGTAGTAGGCGCCACGCACCTTATCGGGCGAATCCAGCACCGATTCCTTCAAAAGCTTCATGAAAGAATCTTCCGCCGCGATTTCCGCCCAGAACTCGGTGTTGGGCGGCGGCGCGCCGGTGGCCTTGAAGAGTTTCTTCTGGCCCTCCTTGTCGAGCATCATGGCTTCCAGCATTTCCTTGGCGAGCTTCTTGCGTTCCGGCGGAATCGACTTCGGAATCGCCCAGCCCCAGATATCGTCCCAGGCAAACGGCTTGCTCCGGTTCGGACCGAGCGGGAAGCGCGTGGCGGCCACCTTGCCGGCGATTTTCGATTTGGCCGGGTCGTTGAACGTGCCCCACCACAGCGAGTCCGCGACGGTGAACGCAGCATCGCCCGACATGAAGACGGCGTTGGCCTCGTTGCGGTCGTAGGCCGGCATCCCGCGCGGCACGATCTTGTGGGTGTTGATCGCATCCCACCAATATTCGACCGTCTGCTGCATGCACGGCTCGGTCATGCCCGACTTCCAGCCGTTGGCCGCAAGCACCTTGTTGTCGCGCTCGTAAGCGGGCAACAGCACGTCACAATTGTTGCCCCACATCGACCAGAACCAGCTGAACCAGCTGTTGTTCATCGACATGCCGCCGACATAGCCGAACTTGACCTTTCCGTCGGCTTGCAGCTTCTTGCTCGCAGTGACGAGCTCCGCCAGCGTCTTCGGCACCTCCTCCGGTTTCACGAGGTCGGAGCGGTAGAAGAATACGCTGAAAGTCTGGCCCATCGGCACGACGGTGTTCTGGCCCTGGGCATTGCCGAACACGATCTTGTCCATGCCCCACTTCTCGGCAAATTTGTTGGCCGCGATATCGTCGGTCGGCTCCAGCAGATGCGCCCAGGTCTGCCCCCAGTCGTCATTGTGCCAGATCACGTCATACTGGTCGGAGTTCGAGGTCAGCGACGCCGTCATCTTCTCGACATAGACGCCGTAGGAGTTCGGCACCTTGACGATCTTGACGCCGTTCTTGGCGCCCCAGGTCTCGAACATCGCAATCGAAGCGTCCTGGATCGGGCTCGGCTGGTAGCCGATCCGCAACTCCTTCACCTGTGCGGCGGCACTGCCGGTCGCAGCCACCAGGGCCGCGGTCGCGGCCACCAACCATCTCGCCAGTCCCTGCATCGCCTCTCCTCCTCGTTCTTGTCGTTGTTGTCGTGGTCTTCTATTTGAGCATGATCTTTCCGGAAAACCGGTGCCTACTTTTCCGGATCATGCTCCCCGTTTAGATTCTCAGTCCCCGGATAACGTATTTTTGTCCGAACAGTGCGACCAAAAAGGCCGGCACCAGCGCCATGACGGCGGTCGCCGCCATCAGATTCCAGCGCAGCCCCATCTCGGTGACGAACTGCGCCATCACCACCGTGATGACAGGCACGCGGTTGCCGGTGAGGATCAGCGCGAACAGAAATTCGTTCCAGGTGAACAGCCAGCACAGCACGGCGAGCGCCGAGATCGCCGGCAGAGCCGACGGCACCGCGACACGGATGAAGGCGCCCCATCGCGTGCAGCCGTCGATCATCGCGGCGTATTCCATCGACGGGTCGATGCCGTCGAAAAAGCCCTTCATCAGCCAGGAGAAGAAACAGATGTGCACCGCGATGTGCGGCAGCAGCAGACCGATATAGGTGTCGTAGATGCCCCAGCTCTGCGTCACGAAATACAGCGGCAGCACCCAGGAAATATACGGCACGCAGCGGAACACGTAGATGGTGCCGAACCAGATCCGCGAGGCTGGCCCGGTGAAGCGCGACAGCATATAGCCGCTGGAGACCGTCACCAGCAGCGAGAACACGGTCGCCAGCGTCGAGATCAGCGCGCTGTTGAGGAACGCCGAGACGATGCGCTCGTCGCTTAGCACCTCGGCAAAGCTGGCGAGGGTGAAGTCGGTGCCACGATGGACGTAGTAGACGCCGGATTCCGGCCGCAGCGAGGTCAGGATCAGCCACAGCACCGGAAAGGCGAACGCGAAGCAGATGAAGGCCAGCACCAGCGCGAACAGCGTCTTTCGGCCGACCGCCGGCAGCCAAGGCAGGAATTCGGAGCGCTTCACCATGGCCATCAAATCAAGCCTTTGCGATGCGGTCGACGAGGCGATAGAGCACCACGCCGATCACGAGGATGACGAACCCGCCGATGATCGCCGCCGCCGAGCCGCGGGTGCAGGCGTTCAACGCGGTGAACGAGGCGCCGGCGCGGGTCGCCGCGCGCGACCGCGACTCTGCGGTCGCCGCCGGCCGCGACCCGGGGCCGCTCGCCGGCGTACCTTACGCGGTGAAGAATCTCTTCGACCTCGCCGGCGTGGTCACCGTCGCGGGCTCGAAGATCAACCGTTCCCACCCTGCGGCCACCGAGGATGCGACCGCGGTCGAGCGGCTGCGCCGCGCCGGAGCCGTCTGCGTCGGCGCGCTCAACATGGGCGAGTACGCCTACGACTTTGTCACCGACAACGCGCACGACGGTCCCACGCGCAATCCCCGCGACCTCGCGCGCTCCGCCGGCGGCTCGTCCGGCGGCTGCGGCGCGGCGGTGGCGGCGGGACTCGTGCCGTTCTCGCTCGGCACGGA
>CADEDX010000497.1 GCA_902826195.1 uncultured Bradyrhizobium sp.
TGCCCTTCTGGCGAGTCGAATGACTCGCCTGCGAACATCACCGCATTTCGATGCTGTAGCTTTCAACACGGTAGATTGTAGCGGAAGTCGATACAACCTGATCGATTCTGTAGCCAGAATAGGTACAAACAAAGAAATCGACGTACAAACTCGGGTACTTGATCGAGGGACATTTCATAGTCGCGTCGACCACGGCCAGCCCACACCTAGTTGCCCGACATGATGTCATACCCAGCCCAGTACCGGTGACGCCGCTACTTAACATCAACCGGCGTTCCGCGCCCTTGGCTGTATAAAAGTTAAAGCCCCAATGCATTCAACTTAACCTTGTCGTTGGAGGTTACTTCGGGGAATGGATTGCGCATTTGCCGAAAAATGTGATCGTCGACATTTGTAGTTCGTCAACGGAGTCGCACGCTAAGATGAAGCGCATAAATGTAAAGGTAGTTGAGCAAATTTGTCCTGCCTGCAACGGCACCGGCTTCCTGCCGGTTGTTACGCAGCCCGCGCCCGGCAGAAGGATTTATCCTCCGCGTTGTACCAAGTGCGACGGAAAGGGCCGACTGCCGCACACGAAGTGAAGCGTGCCCTACAAGCCAACGGGCGCAAGCCCATGCATTGGAAATCGAAGCTAGCGCGATGTTAAGCTGGCCGATGTGTCAACGCAGCCTCGTGCTTTTCGTAGAGAACCAACCAACGTATGCCGTTCGACGAGTATCCAGTTGAAAAGGACGACGTGGGAACAAGACTCGCAATCAGCGCGTCTAGATGTTCGAATTCGCGGGTTTCATCCAATGTTAACCCGATAAGGAGTCGGTTGCCGTGCGAATCGAACACGTAATCGTCTTGCTCTAACGTCATGCCGGACACCCGTACTCTAACGCCACTGAGGATAGTCTAACTCCGCAAGTGCGCTTCCCGCAATTGATTGCGCAACTTCGTTGTAAATCGCCGCTCGGGTCGTTTCTGGCCTAAAATCTGTGCGTTGCGTTGCATTACCTGCGACGGTCGAGGCAAGGGCGGCAGCGGCAGGAAAACACAGCAAACGATAATTCTATGCTAGAGTTCCGATGCCGGTGCTCAGACACGGAACGATCATGCTCAAGAACGGGCTTTATTCACTGATCGCGCTCGCCATCGATGGCCTGGACGTTGAAGTGGGCGGCGTCTTGATATTGCGGGACGGCAAAGTGTATGGCGGCGATTCATTCGTATTCTACACAGGGACTTACGAGGATTTGGATGGCCGTTGGCGAGGCGAGTTGACCAGCAAGGAGCACACTCCAACTAATCGACCGATCGAAGAACGCGTCCAACACATTGAGTTCAGCGGCACTTACGATGCCTCCAACGTCGAAGCCGATGCCACCGCCCACGTCGGCAAGCGACGTATACGGTACACTGCTACGTTGCAGTTGTTGGCTGCGAATTGAGCGCTGCCCAAATACGGTCCCAGCCGGTTCCCGCGCTGGGGCCGTTTTTTTGCTAACCTGCCGCTATGCCCGACTACGTCGCGTATGCGCTGAACCGCGAAGGCCATGTGAACACACCGTCTTGGCCGCCAAGGACGACACAGACGCCACCGCACAGGCCCGACAACTGATGGGGTCCGACCCGGTGGAAGTCTGGCTAGGCCCGCGCCGGTTCGCTCGCCTTGATCCACGGCGGCCCGCCTGAAAGACTGCCTAATATGATTGGCAACGATCGGCAGGGCGGGAGTGCGCATCGGCCTCCCCAGCGTGTAAGGACCGAAACAACTTTCGGGTCCGCGAGTTGTACCTACATCAGCCGATTGGTTTTGGGTGCAGTCATGTCAGCCGCAGGTGCTTCTTCCAGTGACGTTCCGCCGATCGTTCCGCGCTGTCCGACATGCGATAAAAAAATGGTGTTCCACTCGCTTAGTCCGACATGCCGAAGCGTGATTTATGATTTCAGGTGCCCGAACGATAGGGACCGTCTGACTTGGGAAAAATATAGTTGAAAGCGGTCTAGCGTACGCCCCCACTGTTCAGTCTTGTCGTCTGGCGGTTGGAGGCTGGCATCATAACCGCCATCACGTGACGGCGGACTTGATAATGACGGTTACCGCATCCCGCCTTGATCCCGGATCGCGCCAAGGTGCTCGTTGATGCGGAAGACGATCAGGATGAATTCCGCTACGATGCGCGAGAACACTACTCCGACTATGACGCCGGCGATCGAAGATAATAGCAGGATGAATCCGCCGAACGGGCTTACGGCCATGGTCGCAAGCGCGGAGAAGATTCCAGACAAGCCGGACAGCACGATCAGGCCGATAACAAGCCAGTAGAAGGTCTTGATGATCGTTGGGGTTATAAACCTGTCCCATTGAAAAAGGTCTTGAAAATCAAGCATTTAAATTCCCCCCAGCATCAGGCGGCCATCCAACGCCCCAGCAGGATCAGGTCGTTTTTCTGTATCGGTGCAGTCTGACATGATGAAGCGATCCCACTGAAACAGGTCCTGAAAATCGAGCATCGATGGTTTCTCCGGCGAGTCAAAAACCTTTGTCCAGACCGCACAGGGCTAGCCCCGAAAACTGCTTCGGGCAAGTCAGGGGCGAGCGACGGAAACGGTGCTCGTCCGCAGCGAGCGAGCCATGCGGGTGGACGGGTTGAGATTGCTGCAAATAACGGCCACATTCAGGCTTCCCGCCCCAATCCTCAAGCCAGATTTTCCGATCGATGACACCGCTGACCTTTGAAGACTTCAAGCCCGGCCACTTCGGCACGTTCGGGCCGCGCCACGTCACGCGCGAGGAGATTCTGGCCTTTGCCGCCGAATACGACCCGCAGCCGATGCATCTGGACGAGGCCGCCGCCAACGCGTCGATGCTGATAGGGCTGTCCGGCTCAGGCTGGCATCTCGGCTCGCTGATGATGCGGATGCTGTTCGACGGTTTTATCGGCCGCACCGCGTCCCTTGGATCGCCCGGCGTCAACGAGATGCGCTGGATGTCGCCGCTGCGGCCGGGCGACGACCTGACGCTGGATGTCGACGTCACAGAGGCCCGCGTGTCGAAGAGCCGTCCTGCGACCGGCATCGTGACCTTCAGGGGTACGGTCCGCAACGCCGCCGGCGTGGTGCTGTGCGAAATGGAATCGCCGATCATCGTGCGCCGGCGCGACCACGCGGAGGCGAAGTAGCGATGCGGTTCTTCGAAGATATCGAGATCGGGGCGCGGCGCGACCTCGGCTCATTCACCTTTACCGCCGAGGACATCAAGAGGTTCGCTGCGCAGTTCGATCCGCAGCGCTTCCACCTCGACGAGGAGGAGGGGCGCAACTCCCTGTTCGGGGGACTGGCTGCTTCCGGCTGGCACGTCGCCGCGGTCTGCATGAAGCTTCTGGTCGCCGACGGCAAGCGCCTGTCGGCGGAGGCTGCCGCGCGCGGCGAGAAGCCCGCGGTGTGGGGGCCGTCGCCGGGCTTTCGCGAACTGCGCTGGATCAGGCCGGTGCTGGCCGGTGACACCATCCGCTATTCGAACGAGGTCGAGACCAAGCGGACTTCGGAGAAGCGACCGCAATGGGGCATCCTGCAAGCCCGCAATACCGGCACCAACCAGCGCGATGAGGTGGTGTTCTCGTTCCTCGCCACCGCCTTCGTGCCGCGGCGGAATGCGGGAGCAAATGGTTAATAAAGTGTGCCGTTGTTCCTCGTCATCCATGACTCCGTGGAACGGATTTTTTGCTAACGGATTTTGAACTTCTGCCTGCCATATGCGTCATCAGGGGAAATACCGAGGGGATGACCATGGCAGATCGCGGCAGCCTGAAATTCGTCGGCTTTATCTTCGCAACCGTCACCATGGCCGTCATGCTGACCGCCGGAATGGTGGTGAAGTCGTACGCCGATGGCGTCTATACGATCGAGGACACCGCGTTCGTCCGTTAGAAATCTCGAACTGAATCGGTCCGAGCGCTGGACAGATCCAGCGACTCCCGATCAGCGACTCCAGATCAGAGTCATGGCCACGACCGCAAGCGTCAGCAATCCGACGAAGCGGATCACGAGCGTGCCCATGCTGTGCGACGACTGCCGCATCGGCATGGAATCCATGTTGTCTGGCTGAACGTTCTGCATCGCCGGTGATGTCCTAAAAAGGTGCCTGCCGTCACGTGACGACATCCGTCTCTGGACGCGACCGTGTTTATAAAGTTCTGAATGAATCGTGCCAAACGAAACCGCCGCGCTCCGATACGGAACGCGGCGGAGTGTCAGATTTTTGCAACGATGGTATTTAGCTGTTGCGCAGTCCGTCGGCGGCGCGCTTCCACTGCGTGACGTTGTCGGCGATCATGCGCGTCGACTTCATTGCGGCCTGGCTGAGCTGGGCGTAGCCCGAGATCTCGCGCTGCACGCGCTGACCTTCGGCATGCAGCAGGTCGCGCAGGCTCTCGAGTTCGGAAATCAGCTTTTCGATTTCCGCCAGCGATGTGCCGGCGACGCGCTGGATCAGCGAGTTGACGTTGTTGACGGTGGCTTCGGCGTTGGCGTCGAGCGCCGGGGTTTCCCCGGGGACCGTAGGCCGGCGCAGATAGGCGATGTCGTTACGAACGAATTCGCGGATACCGGCCTCGACTTCGGACACGGCGGCGAGATCGCCGTCGACCTCAGGGGTTTCGTCAGTCTGTTCCGGGCGAATGGTGGCGTTCATCGGCAATTCCTCTGTTTCGCATTCAGGCGAGCGCGGAAGTCCCCCCGCACGACGAAGTAGATCGGGCGCCATCTGTGCTGCCGATTTTGGCCGCATCTAGGCCAATCTACGGCAATCGTGGATCATTCTCGGGAGTCGGCGCTTAGAAGCCTGGAAGCTGCGCCAAATTGGGACGACCCGAACCGTCACCAGCTGCGTCTGAAGCCGGCGCTGAGGTTCTTGCTGGTGGCGCCCGACGGCGTTTCGCCGATCGAGCCCGAGATCGTGACGCCGTCGAACAGCTTCTGCTCGGCGCGGACCTTGCGCAGCCATTTGTCGTCCGATGCCGAGGTGGTCTGGCCGGCGGTCAGGCTGGTGCCGGTGTCGGCGATGCTGAGCCTTGCCGACTGGTCGGTCTCGGTGCTGCGCGACGGATGGCTGATGATGCCGGGTACTGGCACTAGGCCCTGCTGAATCAGATTGTAGTCGTTCTTCAGCGTCAGCGAATATTGCTCGCTGATCGGCAGCTCCTTGCTGAGGGAGGTGCCGAGCCTGCTCTGCTCGGATCCGGGATCGACGCGCGCCTCGACCGAGGTCTTGTCCCA
>CADEDX010000498.1:0-1179 GCA_902826195.1 uncultured Bradyrhizobium sp.
TCTTGGCTTACGGCTACAGCTTGGACGGCTCGCTGCCGTCTCCAAGTGTGAATTGTTCGCCGTCGCGGACCAGGCTGACATTGCGCTGATGGAAGGCGTCCAGCGTCGAGCGATGGCCGATTGAGACAATCGTGGTTTGCGGCAGCTTTTCCCCGAGCAGCTTGTACAGCGCGGCCTCCGAGGGTTCGTCGAGCGAGGCGGTCGCCTCGTCGAGGAACAGGTAGTCCGGCGCATGCAGCAACGCGCGCGCGAGCCCGAGGCGCTGCTGCTCGCCCAGTGAAAGCGTGCGGTTCCAGTGCCCATGCTCTTCCATCTGCGACACGAGTTTGGGTAATCCCACCGCCTCGATCGCACCGCGGATCTGGCTGTCGGTGAACGTTCCCTCCTTGGCCGGATATTCGACCGCTCCGCACAGCGCTCCTGTCGGGAAATACGGCCGCTGCGGCAGCATCATCAAGGTCGCCCCCGCCGGCACGGCGATCGAGCCGGCGCCGAACGGCCAGATCCCGGCGATGGCACGGAATAGCGTGGATTTTCCGGAGCCGGACGGGCCGGTGACCAGCGTGCGCTCGCCCTTGCGCAGGCTGAATCCATCCGCATTCACCAGCGGCGTGCCGTTCGGCAGTTGCAGCGCAAGGCCTTTGAGGTCGATGGCGCCGTCGGCCGCCGCTGCGATGACGTGAATGCGGTCTTTGCGGTTCGCAAGTTCCTCCGCCGCCGCAATCCCCGCCTCGAACCCGTCGAGACGGTTGACCACAGCCTGCCACTCCGCCAGCTGCCGATAGACACTGATGAAGAATGAAAGCGCTCCCTGCACGCTGGAAAACGCCGATGCCGTCTGCATCATGCCGCCAAGCTGGATTTTTTCCGCGAAGTAGGCCGGCGCCACCAGGACATAGGGAAAGATTACCGATGCCTGATTATAACTGGCCGTGAAAGCCGTCACCTTCTTGGTTCGGCTCATGATGGCGAGCCAGTTCTCCACGACGCGGCCGAAGCGGACGAGCAGGCGTTCGCGTTCCGCGTCATCGCCGCGCAGCAGCGCGATCTGTTCGGAATTTTCCCGCACCCGCACTAGGTTGAAGCGAAAATCCGCTTCGTATTGCTGCTGACGGAAATCGATGCCGACCAGCGGCCAGCCGATCAGGTGGGTCAGGATGGTGCCGAGTACCGAATAGA
>CADEDX010000498.1:1189-5253 GCA_902826195.1 uncultured Bradyrhizobium sp.
GTCAGCGAGCCGCACACGAGGTAACCGGGGATCGAATATTCCTGGACGAACAGGTGCAGCGGAGCGGCATTCGAAAGGCCCCACAGGATCGTGACAAAAGACGCGATCGTGACGATCGAGCTAAGCAGGCCGACGCCGATGTTAAGCGTGCGGTCGACGAACAGTTTGACGTCGTCGGTCATGCGCTGGTCGGGGTTGTCGGCCGAGTCGCCCTGTAGTTGCATCCGGTAGTGGTTGGCCTGATGCAGCCAGTCGCCGAGATACTGCGCGGTCATCCAGCGCCGCCAGCGGATCTGCAGCCACTGATTCAGATAGAGCTGGTACACAGCCAGCACGATAAAGATGGCCGCAAGGACGCTGAAATAGATGATCTCTGAGACGAAATTGTCCCAGTTTCGCTCCTGCAGCGCGTTGTAGAAGCGGTTGTTCCACTGGTTGATCAGGACCGTGATGCCCACGATGGCCAGCTCGATGGCGATGACTGCCGCCAGTAGCCCGCGGCCGGCCCATTTATCTTCGGAGCGGAAATAGGGCGCGGAGATGCGCCACACCGTGGCGAGCGTCGAACGGATGTTTTTCACAGATTGCCGTCTCCGGGAATGATCTAACATCCTGAAAGGATGTAGGAATTAGCGTCTACGACTAAGGTTAGGGGATTGCCTGCCTGCGGCGACTTGTCGCAGCCGTGGGCGAGACTAGCATGGCGACGACGGCGAGGGGCGCGGCTGCCATCGAACTTCGCGAGGTTGTGAGCGTTCGCGACGCTAAAGCAGATCATCCCGCTTTTCGAGGATCCTGCGCAATCGATCAGCATGCCCGACTCTCGACGTCACCGGGCACGCCAATAACAAACGGGGGAGAAACCGCAATGTGGGATCAACATTATAATCCGCTCGGCAACGCCGCGCTGTCGACGATCGCCGCCGCCGTGCCCGTGGTGACGCTGCTGGTGCTGATCGCCAGCGGCAAGGTCAAGGCGCATCTGGCGGCCATCATCGCGCTGGTCGTGGCCAACGTCATCGCGATCGTCATTTTCACCATGCCGACCAACATGTCGATTCGCGCCTCGCTGCTCGGCGTCGTGATCGGCTTCTTTCCGATCGGCTGGATCGTGCTCAACGTCATCTTTCTCTACCGCATTACGGTGGAGACCGGCCGATTTGAGCTGCTGCAACGGGCGATCGGCGGCGTCACCACCGATCGTCGGCTGCAATTGCTGTTGATCGCGTTCGCCTTCGGAGCGTTCTTCGAAGGCGCGTCCGGCTTCGGCACGCCGGTGGCGATCACCGGTGCGATCCTGATCGGGCTCGGCTTCTCGCCGCTCGCAGCCTCCGGCCTTTCGCTGATCGCCAACACCGCCCCCGTCGCTTATGGCGCGCTCGGCACACCGATCCAGGGGCTGGCGTCGGTCACCGGTCTCGATCCCTATGTGCTTGGCGCGATGGTCGGCCGGCAGCTGCCGTTCTTCTCGCTGATCGTGCCGTTCTGGCTGATCTGGGCGTTCGCGGGCTTTCGCGGCATGATCACGATCTGGCCGGCCGTACTCGTCACCGGCGTATCGTTCGCGGTCCCGCAATTCGTGATCTCGAACTACATCAATCCATGGATCGTCGATATCGGGGCGTCGCTGATCTCGATGGGCTGCCTGATCCTGTTTCTGCAGGTGTGGCAACCCCGCGAGCTCTGGCTGTCGCCCGCGCTGCGTGGCAAGGATGAATCGGCCGCGACAATGGCGCCTGCCAAGCCGCTGAATACGGCGAAGCTCAGCCAGGCGCAGCTCTGGAGCGCGCTGCTGCCGTGGATCATTGTCTGCGTCGTGATGCTGATCTGGGGCAACGGCGCGTTCAAGACCTGGGCGAACGCGATCTTCACCTGGAATTATCAGGTGCCCGAGTTGCACAACATGATCAACAAGGTGCCGCCGGTTGCAGCGAAGCCGACGCCGGAGGGGGCCGTGTTCAGCTTCACCTACCTGACATTCACCGGTACGGGCATGCTGATCGCCGCCATCATCTCCGGTTTCCTGATGGGCTTCTCGCCGCTGAAGATGATCGGCGAATATGGTCGCACCATCAAGCTGTGCGCAATCTCGCTGATCACGATCTCGGCGATGCTGGCGATCGGCACGCTGACGCGGCTCTCCGGCGTCGACGCCACGCTCGGCCTCGCCTTTGCCGCCACCGGCGTGCTTTATCCGTTCTTCGGCACGCTGCTCGGCTGGCTCGGCGTGGCGTTGACCGGATCGGACACCGCCTCCAACGTGCTGTTCGGTAATCTGCAGAAGATCACCGCCGAACAGCTCGGCCTGTCGCCGGTGCTGATGGCCGCCGCCAACTCGTCCGGCGGCGTCATGGGCAAGATGATCGACGCGCAGTCGATCGTCGTCGCCTCGACAGCGACCAACTGGTACGGCCACGAAGGCACGATCCTGCGTTACGTCTTCCTGCATTCGATCGTGCTGGCCTGCCTCGTCGGCGTGCTGGTGACGCTGCAGGCCTACGTTTACCCATTCACGGAGATGGTGCTGAAATAGCGATGCGACTCAAGCGGTCCCCGCGGCCGGCGCCGCGGGGATGCTTCGTACGCGCGGAATTCGGTCAGGTCTCGCCGCCGGCGAAGATATCCTTCTTGATGACCGCATGGACGCCCCAGTTTCCATCGACCACCTGGGTGATGCCGAAATCGACGCCGACCGTAATCAACGAGATCGCTTCATCTTCCGTCAGCTTTTTGGTCGTCATCAGGAATTTGCGCATCTTGCGAAACGCGTCGCGCAACGCGAGGTCAACCGACGATTTCGAGTAGATCTCCGACTGCGCCTTGTCGCCCAATTCGGTGAGATAATTGGCGAAGCTGAAACCGTGCACCAGCCACTCATCCCGGGTTTCCAGCATCGGATAGTCGAGGGCTTCGAGAGCCGTGCCGACGAGATCGGCCTTCTTGTGCAGGATGATCTGGAAAGTGCCGTTCAGCGAGCTTTCGATGGCCGTGCCGCACAGCTCGGAGTCTCCCTGCGACGCGTGTGGATCACCCACGGAAAGCAGGGCGCCTTCGACGGCCACCGGATAGTACATCGTGGCGCCCTTGCCGATGCGCCAATTGTCGATGTTGCCGCCGGTATAGCTGGGCGGGATCGAGTCGACGATATCGGCTTCCTTTGGCGCCAGGCCGATCACGCCGAAATGCGGGCGTATCGGAATGCGCACATTCTTCAGGATGCCGTGGTTCTCCTTGATCGTGGCGTGATCGACGGGAACGCCGGGATAGTCGATGGTCTTGTGTACCACGCCCAAAGGATCGGTCTGCGGGGTCCATTGGAAATTGTACACGGCCTTCGCCCAGTTGCGTTCGCCTGTCGCGTCAACCTCGTAGATCGTGATCACCTCGCGCGGCTTGGGCTCGGTCAGCAGGTCCTTGTAGTGGAAGCCCCACCATGCCGCGGCGTTGCTGCCGAACGTCTTGCCGCGATATTGCGGATTGGCGCATGGCCGGGGTGTGACATCGATGATGCGCAATTCGATCACGTCGCCTTCCTCGGCACCGCGGACGTAGACGGGACCGGTGCAGATGTGCACGCCAAGGCCTTCGCCGGCGCCGCGCCCGAACAGCGAGGCGTCCATCGGGCCGGCGCCACGACGGTTGACGCCCTTCTTCTCCTTGGTCCACAGGAACACGCTTTCGGCGCCGGGATCACCCTTCACCATGCGCTCGGCGTCGTCGTTGGCGTGATGGGTCAATGCCTCGATGGTGATGAAATCGCCGGAATCGATTTCGACCTGCGGTTTGAGTTTCTTGCTGAAATAGCCCCAATGCACCGTATCGGCATTCGCAGGCAGATGATGATAGGAGCGTTTGGCTGGCTGGTTCTTTTCGGCGGCCGCCGCCATTTGCGGCGTCACCAGGTAAATGCCGCCCGCCGTCATCGCTGCGACGCCCCCGGCCGCGGCGAAGCCGGATCGCAGGAACGACCGGCGTTCCCGATCAAGCGTGTCCTTGAAGTTGCGGTGGTGTAATTCAAAGTCCGGACAGTTCTTGGCGTCACCCGCACACATGCTGCAACTCCC
>CADEDX010000499.1 GCA_902826195.1 uncultured Bradyrhizobium sp.
ACACAGGAAAGGACACCCATGCCTCTTTACGAGCATGTATTTCTCGCGCGCCAGGATGCGAGCACCCAGCAGGTCGAAGAACTGACCACCCAGATGACCGGCATCGTCGAGAGCGCCGGCGGCAAGGTCACTAAGACCGAGAACTGGGGCGTGCGCTCCCTCACCTACCGCATGAACAAGAACCGCAAGGCTCACTTCGTGCTGATGAACATCGATGCGCCCTCCGCCGCGGTCACCGAGATCGAGCGGCAGGAGCGGATCTCGGAAGACGTCATCCGCTACCTCACCGTCCGCGTCGAAGAGCACGAGGAAGGTCCGTCCGCGATGATGCGCAAGGCCGATCGTGACCGCGAACGCGACGATCGCGGCGGTGGTTTCCGCGGTGATCGCGAAGGCGGTTTCCGTGGCGATCGTGAAGGCGGTGGCTTCCGCGGCGACCGCGGACCGCGCCGTCCGCGTGAAGAAGACGCAGCAGCGGTAGAGGAGTAAGAATCATGGCTGAAGCTGGTGCACGTCGTCCGTTTTTCCGCCGCCGCAAGACCTGCCCGTTCACGGGTCCGAACGCGCCGAAGATCGACTACAAGGATTCCAAGCTCTTGATGCGTTACGTCTCCGAGCGCGGCAAGATCGTGCCGAGCCGCATCACCGCCGTATCCGCCAAGAAGCAGCGTGAACTCGCCCGCGCCATCAAGCGCTCGCGTTTCCTCGGCCTGCTGCCCTACGTCATTCGCTAAAACGGTTTTCGACCGGCGGCGTCAACGCTGCCGGTCGTACTACTCATTCATAAGGCTCCCGGGTCGTCCGGTCGCCGATGGTTGGGGTCACAGGACCTCTAACCGCTCGAAAGGAGCGGGACAGCTGATGATCGCAAATATCGCCATCGCCATAGCCGCAGGATGCGCTTCCGCACTGATGTACGCATCGGTGATTTCGCGCATGCGGGTGTCGCTGGCCCTGCTCTATCTCGCGCCTCTGCCGCTGATGGTCGCTTCGATCGGCTGGGGGCCGCTTGCCGGCGCGATCGGCGGCATTGCCGCAGCATGTGGCATCGCCCTGCTGTTCGGCCTGCCCTACGCGATTTCCTATGTGCTGATGGCGGCGCTGCCGGCGTGGTGGCTCGGTCATCTCATCATGCTCGGCCGTCCGGTCGCGAATGCGGCCCCTGCCGGCAATGGCGCAGCGCCGGCGGCGCCCGCGATGGAATGGTATCCGACCGGCCGCCTGCTGCTCTGGATTGCCGGATTTGGCTTCCTCACCACCATCACCGCCCTGCTGCCGCTCGGCACCGACGCTGCGGAAGTCGCAGCCGCGATGCGGCAGGCGCTGCTTGCCGCGCTCAAGGCGCGCGGTATCGAGGCGTCGGCCGACATGGAGCGCATGGTCACCCTGCTCGTCGCGGCCGTGCCGGCATTCATGGTGATGGGCATCATGAAGATGCTCACGGTCAATCTGTGGCTCGCCGGCAAGATCGCCAAAACGTCCGGCCGGCTGAACCGCGCCTGGCCCGACGTCAGGGGCACCACGCTGCCGCCGATGACGATGGTCGCGCTGTGCGTCGCGCTTGCCTTCAGCTTCTCCGGCGGCCTGCTCGCGCTGGTGGCGCAGGTCGCGAGCAGCGCGCTGCTGATGGCCTATGCGCTGACCGGCTTTGCCGTGCTGCACACGTTGACGCTGACCGCTCCCGGCCGCACCGTGTGGCTCGGCATCACCTACGTGGTCATGCTGACGCTGCTGTGGCCGATCATCGTGATGGTCGTTCTCGGCCTCGCCGACGCCATGTTCGGATTTCGCGAACGCTATCTGCGCAGCCGGCCGCCGCCGCTGCCCGCCGCCTGAACTTCACCCATTCCCTCAAACCTGATCATCATACGTAAGAAGGAGAACGAAAATGGAAGTCATTCTGCTGGAACGCGTCGCCAAGCTCGGCCAGATGGGCGAAGTCGTCCGCGTCAAGGACGGGTTTGCGCGCAACTTTCTGCTCAAGCGCGGCAAGGCGCTGCGCGCCACGGCCGACAACCGCGCCAAGTTCGACGGCATGAAGGCCGAGCTCGAAGCCAACAACCTCAAGGCCAAGGGCGAAGCGACCAAGGTCGCGGAGAAGATCGACGGCCGCAACGTGGTGGTGCTGCGCCAGGCTTCCGAGACCGGCCAGCTGTTCGGCTCGGTCAGCGTGCGCGACATCATCGCGTCCTTCGAGGCCGATGGCGTCATCATCAGCCGCAGCCAGGTGCTGCTCGACGCGCCGATCAAGACCATCGGCAAGCACCAGATCGCGATCGCGGTGCATCCGGAAGTCGAAGTCAGCGTCAGCGTCACGGTGGCGCGCAGCGCCGACGAGGCCGAGCGCATCAACCGCGGCGAGGACATCTCGACCCGTCAGGAAGACCAGGACGCCGCCGCCGAGGCGCTGGCGGCTGCCGGCGAGTTCTTCGATCCGGAAGCCCAGCACGACGACGAGCCGGCGCCGTCGGCCGAGAAGTAACGCGCCATCGATCGTCATCCTGAGGAGCCCGCGGCACGCGGGCGTCTCGAAGGATGCTGGCCACCGACGGAGCCTAATGGTTCGAGACGCGCGTTCCGCGTTCCTCACCATGACGGACTAACGACATCAAGCCCGGCCGCTCAGGCCGGGCTTTTGATTTTGGCCGCCGCCTTCTCGCCGAGCATGGCAATCGACGCCAGCGCGGTCGCCGTATGCTTTTCGACCCCATCGGTCACGCAGAACACGTCGGCCGCCACCACGGTGACCTGGCGTCCGGGCTTGATCACGCGCGCGCGGCAGATCAGGCGGTCGCCCACGGCGGGCGACAACAGATTCAATTTGTATTCCGCCGTCAGCGCCGGCTGGCCCCGCGACGCCGCGGCCGCGATCGTGGTCGCGTTATCGACCAGGAACGCGGTGACGCCGCCGTGAAACAGACCGTGCTGCTGCAACAGTTCCGGCCGGCGGTCGACCGCCAGCGTGCAGGCGCCGCGCGTCAATTCGGACAGTTCGGCCCCGACATGGCTCATAAAACCCTGGCGGCCGACATTGTCGCGAATGCGCATTGCGATCGGCGCGAAGTCGGCATCATCATTCGCACTCATACGGTTTCTCCCGGTTTGTGAACCGCTTCGGGCGCAACCACCGCGCGGATGGCGCAGGCGATCAAAATATCGGCCTGCTCTCTCGGGTCGGCACGATCGCGGCCCGACAGCCAGGCGCGACAGAAGATCTGCGCCGGGCCGATGATCTGGCTGAAGAACACCGCAGGTGTCATCGGCAGCAATTCGCCGCGCTCGACCAGCGGCGCGCGCCATCGCTGGACGGCTTCGGCAAGCCGGCTGTTTTGCGCGCGCTGCGCGCCGCGGACCTTCTCGGTCCATTCGCTGCGGGAGATCTCGAACAGATAGCGCGCCTCGCGCCTGGACGTGACGACCCAGTCGAGATGCGCGCGGATCAGCCGTGCTACGCCCTCGCGGGCTCCGCAGGGCTCGCTGACCGCGGCAATGACGGCGGCGTGGTAGCGGGCGAGAATTTCCAGGAACAGCGTGCCGGCCAGTTCCTTCTTCGAGCCGAATAAATGAAAGAAGCTGCCGTTGGACGCCCGCGCGCGCGTTCTGATGGCGGCAATCGTCGCGCCCTCGAAACCGTCGCGGTCGAACACCGCCAATCCTGCTGCCAGCAGATCCTCGCGCGCCGTGGTCACGACCCTGCTTCCTCGGGTTTAGAGTAATACTCTAGAGTAATACTCTAGTCGCAGTCAAGCAACGCCGTCGGCGGCACACGGCAACTGGAAAATGCTACCGGGAGATCGGCGGTGCGGGCGGGCCAGCGGGCCCCGCCGTCACCGGGGCGGCGGATGTGGTGGCCGGGGCACTCGGGGGATCGGCCGCCACGGAAGTCACCGGATCGGGCCGCACCGGGTTGGGCTCGCTGATGTCTTTAACCCCTTCGACCCTGAAGCTCTCCGGCTTCATTTCGCGGATACCGGTGCCGATCGCGTCGGTACTGGACGGCTCGGATCTGGCGGAATCGGAATCCGGCTTTGCCGCGGCGGGCCTGGCGGACTCCGTCGCGGCGGATTCTGACCTCGAGACATCCCGCGAAGTCTCGTCTTCCTTCGCGGTATTGGCCGGGGCAACCTGCTCGGTCCTCGGCTGCTCGTCGGGCACGGGCCGGCCGCGCCGGCCCTGCTTCTGCCGGCCGGGCGGCTTGCCGTCAGTGGCGGCCCGTACCGGGGCCTGCCCATCGGCGGCGTCAGGCACGACGCGTGGACGTCCGTACCGCTTTGCGTCGCGGCCGGGTCGCGCGCCCTCGCCCTGCGGCCGTGCCGCGTCGGCATCCTGCGCTGCAGCCGGCCGCCGGCGACCGAACCGTTCGGCCTGCTCCGGCCTTGCGTCCTGGCGAGGGTCTTGTCTTGTTTCTTGTCTGGGATCCTGCCGGGCGTCTCGTCTCGCGTCCTTTTTGGATTGATCCTTGCTCTGATACCGCGGGTCGGCCGCGCCGTTGGAGATCAGGTAGGACGAGAGCACCGAGGCCATATTGGTACCAGTGGTATAATGCTGGCGCAAAAAGCCCGGCAGCGACGAAGCCGGCGTGTTCTTCAACAGGCCACGCGGGCTCTTGTGGCAGGCGCTGCAGGTGCTCGAAAAAATCTGGGAGGGGCTCTTGCCGGCGTCGAGATTCTCAGCCCGCGCCGCGCCTGCCGGGAGGCAGGCGATCAGGAGCGTCACCGTCGCTGCTATACTGAGCGCTCGGCTCAACATTCCCTTGCTTCTCCAGACGTAAATCACCGCCAACATCGCACGACCTGCCCCGGCGACGCGGTCACCTTTTAGACGATTATGAGGCGAATGGAAGCGCGCTCATTGCGCATGTGCGTGATCGCCATGCCCGATATCCGCTTTTAATCCAACGCTGTAGCGTAACAGCATCATGCGCTACATCACACATGGGAAGATGCAAGGCTGCGCTGGAAGCTCTTAAAGCCGCCAAGATTGCAACGGGCGGGCTTCAATTTGTCGGGTAGCGACGGGCGGACACGCATGCCGCCGTATGAGGGTCAGTTCCGCAGGCGATACGACGAAGAATAAGGCGTGCGAGCCGACGCCGGACGGGCAAGTTGCGCGCGGACCGTGGCCAGCAGCCGGTCGTCACAGGGAACGGCGCGCAGTTCCGGGCGCGAAAACGCTTCGACGGTTTCGATCAGCCGCGACAGCCACGAACGCTGGCTGCTTGCCGATCGCCATCCCTCGATTTGCTGACCCAC
>CADEDX010000500.1 GCA_902826195.1 uncultured Bradyrhizobium sp.
GGCCGCTCCTGGATCTTGTGCATGCCGAGGATGCCGGACTGCGGCGCGTTGAGGATCGGCGTCGACATCAGCGAGCCGTAGATGCCGCCATTGGAGATGGTGAAGGTGCCGCCCTGCATCTCGTCGATCTTGAGCTGGCCGTCGCGGGCGCGGCGGCCGAAATCGGCAATGCCCTTTTCGATGTCGGAGATCGACTTGTGGTCGCAGTCGCGCACCACGGGAACGACGAGACCCTTGTCGGTGCCGACGGCGACGCCGATGTGATAGTAGTTCTTGTAGATCAGGTCAGTGCCGTCGATCTCGGCATTGACGGCCGGGATGTCCTTCAGCGCCTGCACCACGGCCTTGGTGAAGAAGCCCATGAAGCCGAGCTTGGAGCCGTGCTTCTTCTCGAAGACATCCTTGTACTGAGCGCGCATCGCCATGATGTGGGTCATGTCGACCTCGTTGAAGGTCGTGAGCATCGCCGCGGTGTTCTGCACGTCCTTCAGCCGCCGCGCGATGGTCTGGCGCAGCCGGGTCATCTTTACGCGTTCCTCGCGTGCGGCGTCATCGGCCGGCGAGGGCGCGCGCACCTGAACGGAGGCGGCCGGCTGGTTGACCGGGGTCGGCGCAGACGCCGCCTTCTCGATCGCGGCCAGCATGTCGCCCTTGGTGACGCGGCCATCCTTGCCTGAGCCGGGAACGGTCGAGGCATCGACGCCGCTTTCGGCGGAGAGCTTGCGAACCGACGGCGCCAGCGGCGCATCGGCGGCCACGGCCTTCGGGGCCGCCGCAGGCGCGGCGGCGGGAGCTGCGGCCGGAGCGGCCGCCTTGGCGGGTGCCGCGGCCGGCTTTGCCGCGCTCGCAGCGCCACCCTCATTGATCTGGCCGAGCAGCGCGCCGACGGCGACGGTTTCGCCGTCCTTGGCCGCGATCTCGCCGAGCACGCCGGCGGACGGCGCCGGCACTTCGATGGTGACCTTGTCGGTCTCGAGTTCCACCAGCGGCTCGTCCACCGCAACCGCATCGCCGGCCTTCTTGAACCAGCGGCCGATGGTGGCTTCCGTCACGGACTCACCGAGCGTCGGAACACGAATTTCAGTCATGGTCTTATTTCCTCAATCGTTTGCGCGTCATCGCCCGCTCTGTGCGCAACGCGCACGGGATGGTCGTGATCAAAACGCATGGCACGGTGTACTGAATGCCCCGCACCAATGCGCCGCTGCGCACGGGCGGGGCAGGACGAATGACAAATACTAGTTCAGCGCGTCATCCAGCAGCGCCTTGAGCTGCGCCAGATGCTTCGACATCAAACCGGTGGCGGTCGCAGCCGACGCGGCGCGGCCCGCATAACGCGGACGCCGGTTCGGCGCATGGATCTGGTTCAGCACCCACTCGAGATAGGGCTCGATGAAGTGCCACGAACCCATGTTGCGCGGCTCTTCCTGGCACCACACCACTTCGGCGTTCTTGAAGCGCGCCAGTTCCTGCACCAGCGCCTTGAGCGGCACCGGATAGAGCTGCTCGATACGCATGATGTAGATGTCGTCGATGTCGCGCTTCTCGCGCTCGTCGTAGAGATCGTAGTAGACCTTGCCCGAGCACAGCACGACGCGCTTGATCTTGTCGTCGGCGACGAGTTTCGTCTTCTCGTCGGGCCGCATCTGGGCGTCATCGTACAGGATGCGGTGGAAGGTGGTGTCCGCGCCCAGTTCGTCGAGCCGCGACACCGCGCGCTTGTGGCGCAGCAGCGACTTCGGCGTCATCATGATCAGGGGCTTGCGGATCTCGCGATGCAGCTGGCGCCGCAGCACGTGGAAGTAATTCGCCGGCGTGGTCGGATAGACCACCTGCATGTTGTCTTCGGCGCACATCTGCAGGAAGCGCTCGAGCCGCGCCGAGGAGTGTTCCGGCCCCTGCCCTTCATAGCCATGCGGCAACAGGCAGACGAGACCGGACATGCGCAGCCATTTGCGCTCGCCCGACGAGATGAACTGGTCGAACAGCACCTGAGCGCCGTTGGCGAAGTCGCCGAACTGCGCCTCCCACATTGCCAGCGCCTTCGGCTCGGCCAGCGAATAGCCGTACTCGAAGCCAAGCACCGCCTCTTCCGACAATAGCGAGTTGATGACTTCGTAATGGCCCTGGTCGTGGCCGAGATGGTTGAACGGCGTATAGCGGCTCTCGTCCTCCTGGTCGATCAGCACCGAGTGGCGCTGCGAGAAGGTGCCGCGCTCCGAGTCCTGTCCCGACAGGCGAACGTGATGGCCTTCCTGCAGCAGCGTGCAGAACGCCAGCGCCTCGCCGGTCGCCCAGTCGATACCGGCGCCGTTGTCGATCGCCTTCGCGCGGTTCTCCAGGAATCGCTGGATGGTGCGATGAACCCTGAAACCGTCAGGCACCTTGGTGATCTTGCGGCCGATATCCTTGAGGACATTGATGTCGACGCCGGTGACGCCGCGGCGGGCGTCTTCCTCCTGATCGGCGGACTTGAAGCCTGCCCACTTGCCGTCGAGCCAGTCGGCCTTGTTCGGCTTGTAGCCGGAGCCGGCCTCGAGCTCGGCGTCGAGCCGCGCGCGCCAGTCGGCCTTGGCCTTCTCGACCTCGCCTTCGGTCATGACACCGTCGCCGATCAGCCGCTTGGAATAGATCTCGACCGTGCCGGGATGCGTCGCGATCTTCTTGTACATCACCGGCTGGGTGAACGCCGGCTCGTCGCCCTCGTTGTGGCCATGACGGCGGTAGCAGAACATGTCGATGACGACAGGCTTGTGGAACTTCTGCCGGAACTCGATCGCCACCTTGGCCGCGAACACCACCGCTTCCGGATCGTCGCCGTTGACGTGGAAGATCGGCGCGTCGATCATCTTCGCCACGTCGGACGGATAGGGCGAGGAGCGCGAATAGCGCGGATACGTCGTGAAGCCGATCTGGTTGTTGACGATGAAGTGCAGCGAACCGCCGGTGCGGTAGCCCTTCAGGTCGGACAGCCCGAAGCATTCCGCGACAACGCCCTGGCCTGCGAACGCCGCGTCGCCGTGCATCAGGAGCGGCAGCACGGAAATGCGCATGTCCGGCGGATCGCCATGCTGGTCCTGCTTGGCGCGCACCTTGCCGAGCACGACGGGATCGACGATTTCCAGATGCGACGGATTGGCCGTCAGCGACAGATGGATCTTGTTGCCGTCAAACTCGCGGTCGCTCGATGCGCCGAGATGGTACTTGACGTCACCGGAGCCTTCGACCGCGTCCGGATTGGCCGAGCCGCCCTTGAACTCATGGAACAGCGCACGGTGCGGCTTGCCCATCACCTGGGTCAGCACATTGAGCCGGCCGCGATGCGGCATGCCCAGCACGATCTCCTTCACGCCGAGATTGCCGCCGCGCTTGATGATCTGTTCGAGCGCGGGGATCAGCGATTCGCCGCCGTCGAGGCCAAAACGCTTGGTACCGGTGAATTTGAGGTCGCAGAACTTTTCGAAGCCCTCGGCCTCGATCAGCTTGTTGAGGATCGCGCGCCGTCCCTCGCGGGTAAAACTGATTTCCTTGTCCGGACCCTCGATGCGCTCCTGGATCCAGGCCTTCTGCGCCCCGTTGGAAATGTGCATGAATTCGACGCCGAGCGTCTGGCAATAGGTACGCTCGCAGATCGCGACGATCTCGCGCAGCGTGCCGTATTCGAGGCCAAGCACGTGGTCGAGGAAGATCTTGCGATCGAAATCGGTCTCGCTGAAGCCATAGGTGCGCGGATCGAGTTCTTCGCGATCACGCTGCGCCTCGATGCCGAGCGGATCGAGCTTGGCATGGAAATGACCGCGCATGCGGTAGGCCCGGATCAGCATCAGGGCGCGAACCGAATCGCGGGTCGCCTGATTGATGTCGGCCGTGGACAGTTCGGCGCCCTTGGTCTGCGCCTTGGCGGCGAGCTTGGTGCCGATAGCCTTTTCAACCTGCGCCCAGTTGCCGTCCAGCGCCGAGGTCAGGTCGTCGCGCGGGGTGAGCGGCCAGTTATCGCGTCCCCAGGAGGGGCCTTCGGCGTTCTTCTGGACGTCCGCCGGGGCGTCTTTCAGGCTCTTGAAGAATTCCCGCCATTCGGCGTCGACCGAGTTGGGATCCTGCTCATAACGGGCATAGAGGTCGTCGATATAGGTGGCGTTGGTGCCCTGCAAAAACGAAGAGAGGGCAAATGCTGCGTTCGCGTCCTGGCGAGACATGATGGCGTCCTGGTAATTTCGCTTTGCGCATGGAAAACGGCGCTGAAGCCGGTCCGGAAACCCGAACCAGCTCGGTAAAGCATCTTTACCCTATTTGGGACGAATATTCGCGCCTAAAAGAACCAAGGACTGAATTACGACTTCAATATTTCGGCAAGGGTATGCCCCAGCCGCGCCGGCGACGGAGAGACCGTTATTCCGGCCGATTCCATGGCCGAGGTCTTCGATCCTGCGTCGCCCTTGCCGCCGGAGATGATGGCGCCGGCATGGCCCATGCGCCGGCCGGGAGGGGCCGTGACGCCGGCGATGAACCCGACCATCGGCTTCTTGCGGCCCCGCTTGGCCTCGTCCTTGATGAACTGGGCGGCGTCTTCCTCGGCCGAGCCGCCGATTTCGCCGATCATGATGATCGAGGTAGTCTTAGGGTCGGCCAGGAACATCTCCAGCACGTCGATGAATTCGGTGCCTTTGACCGGGTCGCCGCCAATGCCAACCGCGGTGGTCTGGCCGAGGCCCTCCTGGGTGGTCTGGAACACGGCTTCATAGGTCAGCGTGCCCGAACGGGAGACGATGCCGACGCTGCCGGGCTTGAAGATGTTGGCCGGCATGATGCCGATCTTGCACTCGCCCGCCGTCATCACGCCCGGGCAGTTCGGCCCGATCAGGCGCGATTTCGATCCCGACAGCGAGCGCTTCACGCGCACCATGTCGAGCACCGGAATGCCCTCGGTGATGCAGACGATCAGCGGGACCTCCGCATCGATCGCCTCGCAGATCGCATCCGCGGCGCCCGGCGGCGGCACGTAGATCACGGAAGCATCGGCCCCGGTCTTCTCGCGCGCCTCGGCCACGGTGTCGAACACCGGAAGGCCGAGATGCGTGGCACCTCCTTTACCCGGCGAGGTACCGCCGACCATCTTGGTGCCGTAGGCGATCGCGGCTTCCGAATGGAAGGTGCCGTTCTTGCCGGTAAAACCCTGGCAGATGACTTTGGTGTTCTTGTCGATCAGAACGGACATGG
>CADEDX010000501.1 GCA_902826195.1 uncultured Bradyrhizobium sp.
GCCGGTAGCGCTTCGATGGTGCGTTTCGTTAGCTTCACGGCGAGCCTCCGTTTGCACGTCGTGAACTAATGCGAGGGTCAGATTTGGAAGCACATAGTAAACACCGGAGCGGGGAACTCGGGGTGATTTGAGGAAACAGCAGGAAACACATGAGAGCGCCAGTCGCCTCTAACGCGAGGATTTGTTGGCAGAATCTGCCACGCGCTCTGTCAGCACGAAACACTGGGATAGATCACATGTGTAATTTACCAATGGCAGGTTCGCGCGGGAATTGCCGGCCGCCTCTGCCCTGCTAGTCAGGCTGAAGCTCGCCCAATTGCCGTCATCCGTAATGTTCCCGTAGTAGGGGGTCGTTTGCGCGCCGAGGCGAGGCTGGCGGTTCGCAACAAGACGCTTGTTCCCTGCATGATCGAACCCTGCGAACGGCCGATCATGTTCGAGCTGACGCAGGCGGCCGAGCTGGCGCATTGGCATGGCGCCGCGGACGACTCGGGACGGCAGTCTGCAGTACGCCAGAGAACTAGCCGTTGTAGGGAATGCCGTCGTTGATGATGTAGTCGTTGATGTGGCCGCGATAGGTGCGGCCGCCGAGTTCGACATTCATCATGTGTCCGCGCCACGTGTGGCCAACGATCGGAAGCGTAAAGGCCTGCCTGACCGTCGCTACTCCCGTGAGCCGGCGCCCGTCTGCGAGCGTTACGCTCAGCGCGCGCTGCATGGCAGGTGGATCGATGGTCACGGCTTTGACCTCGGTTGCCTTGTCGCCTTCGAGCAGGTAGCCCTCGCGGCGGCGCGCCGTGATCAGCATGGTGGAGGCTGCGCCTCCACCCCATAGGGTCATGTAGCAGAAGGCTGCCGTGAAGCGCGGATTGGTCTGGACCTGCTCGTGGAACTGGGCAGGGCCGGAGAATTCCACGCGCTGTCCATTGATCCTTACGGTGGCGCGGCCGCGGCCGAACACTTCGGTCCGGCCTTGGTTGAGGCCGGAGTAGAGCCGCTCTGGCAAGAAGGCGATGGACGCCTCCATGCGCTGGTCTCCCCTGCCGAATGCAGAGGTGACGGATTTTCGTGCGAGGCATCGCCCACTTGCAGAGGCAGACGTCGGCGCGCTGACCTTGCCATTGCGTTCGAACACCAGCGCGGCCGCGGTATCGGAATAGCGCACATGTTCTCCGGCAATCTGCGACGCATCAGTTCCGCAAGGTGCGATGTGGTCGATGAACGAATAGAACTCGCCGTCAACCCGCGCATGCATCCAGACCCAGGCAAGCCCCAGCTGAGGATAGCGGCACAGGCGCATGGTGAGGCGCTGTTCACCGTCTTCCGATGAGACACCAGAATGAACAGACTCGCTCGGTGTCTCGACATTCGTGAACTGCATATCCAGCGGCGATCCGCTTGGCGCGGTTGCACAAGCACCCGCCGCAAGGGGAAGAAGCACGGCCTGCCTTCGGGTCCACATCCGCTGCGATCCTTCCGAACTACTATTGTTGCGTCACTCTCATCTCATGGGGCGCGTTTCAGCAAGTCTGCGCGGGACAAGCTCGACCGGAATCGAAGAAGGTTTCGTTGCGCGGATTTCACTAGTTGCAGAATGAAGTTGCGGCCGCCTGTTTGGTAGTTGCCCAGGCCCGTTGGGATCGCCGCAGCCCTTCAAGCGCGCCGCTTGGGCCAGCCTACTCCGTCCGCAGGCGCCGCCCGTCCGGTTCTTTCACCGGATAGCCTGCCGCGCGCTTGTAGCCATTTACGGCCTCGCGCGTCTGCTTGACGCCAGGTGCCTCGGTCCAGTTGGACGGCGGATTGAGGACGCGGCCCAAGAAGGTCAGGGCATCAAGAAAGCGCGGCGCGATCGACGGGCCGACATGCTCGGCGCCCTTCACGAGCCGGTATTCGTGACTGAGGCCTTTGTCGAACAGCACGCGGTGCAGGAACTCCGTGCCGTGGTGAAGGAAGAACATGTCCTGGTCGCCCGCTTCCAGATAGATGCCGAGGCCGACGAGGCTTTCGGGATTGGTGTTCGCGATCGTCGCGGGGTTGTTGGCGGCCCAGTAGGCCTCGTCCACTGGCTTGCCGTAGATCGACTGCAGCAGCGCATCGTCTCGCCAGAAGCGGTCGCGTAGCTTTACGTCCTTGAAGGCCAGTGCGGGCTCGATGCCCGGCTCCATGCTGGCGACGGCCTGGAACTTGTCCGGGTGCTTGAAGGCGATGCGCAGCGATCCCATCCCGCCCATCGATATGCCGGTGATAAGCGTGCCCTCGCGTCCCTTGGGCACGTTGTAACCGGCGCGCATCCAGGCGAGCAGATCCCCCACGACGAACGTCTCCCACTTCTGAGATCCGTCACGGTAGTCCATGTAGAAGGACCGTCCGGCGGAGGGCATCACCGACACGGACGCCGGCACGAGGCCCGCCTTGATGCCCGCTTCAAGTGTTTCGGCCATACCAGTCATGGCGGCGCTCGAACCACCGCCGCCGTGCAACTGGATGATCAGCGGATACGCCTGCGCCCGCTTGGCGTCGTATCCGGCTGGCAAGTAGACGGCGACATCCACCGGCCCCGCAACGTTCTTCGTTTCAACCTTGAGGTTGATGATCCTGCCCTCAAGCGCCTGCGCAGCGGGCGCAAACAGGACGGCGATCACAGCGAACAGTCCCGTCAGCAGCTTCATGGCGAACACCAAGCTTGAGGATGGTGAAAACCATGAACTTTCTCGACGAGAGCCGCAACCCGCAGATCACCTCGTGCCAGCGCCGCTTGATGTGTCGACTTTTGGTAGAACGCGACTTGTCCGGTTTGGCCCGCAGGGCTTGCGAACCCGTCGGAGATCATGAGGTGCATTCCACTGCACCGCAAATGAAGCGCCTGATCGGGGGGGGACATTTGTCTCGCCAGCGGCTGCAGCGGGTGCCGGGTTAGCCGAAGAAGAGACTGTGGCAATCGGGCTGAGTCCATTCGATCGAGCCAGTCAGCCTGCCCTCGCGGACCTGGCAGTTCAGTCGCCCAGAAGCCGCCACAAGCAACGTTCGCAGGTTTGATCGTCTTCGCGCCAATCGCGGCGATCCGCGTGCAGTCGGCGGTATGGAGTATGCTTTGTTGCCCGAGCTTGACATCAGAAGGGTTGGCGCAGACCGTTTCCACTCTCAGTGGGGCAAAAAGTACAAGCTCAGCGCGTGACGTAACGACATACAGGACAGGCGGAGCCGGTGGCGCATACCATGCAAACCTGTGACGAGATCGCAATCCGTTGCGTCAGCTTGGTTCGTGCCGCCGCTTCGCTTGGGATGATCGTCGGCATCCTGCTCAGCAGCGCCTATGCTCAGGATATGCCGCCTACGAACAAGGCGAAGGACTTCACGGGTTTCTGGACGAATGCCAATCTGACCCCGGTCACTCGCCCTCGCGGTGTCGACAAACTTGTCGTTCCGCCTGACGAAGCGCGCCGGATGGCTGCCTCTGCCCCAATCCTCGGTTTTCCGCGGGATGAAGCAGATCATGTCGACTACATCGATCCGAACGCGCCTGCTCCGCCAAGGGGGTCTCCCGATTTTGGGGTGAAGGGATACAACTCATTCTGGTTGGCCACGGGCGACAGCCTTGCTCGTGTCAAGGGTGAGTATCGAACCTCCAACATTGTGGATCCGCCAAACGGACAGATACCCTACAGGAACTCCACGCGTCCGCGGGACTATCGCCCCGCCGGCGGAAACTTCATCAGCGGGGCCGGGCTGTACGACGGCCCCGAGTATCTGGGCATAGCCGAGCGTTGCCTCATCGCTTTCAGCGGGGCGTCGGGGCCAGGGATGTTTACGCCCGTCTACAACAGCAACTACCAGTTCATCCTAACGCAGGACCACTTCGTCATCCTTGCAGAGATGGTTCACGATACGCGGATCATCCCGATCTTCGCCAACGCTTCGCAAGCGCGGACAAGCCACAAGCCGGACGTCATCAAACCCTGGATGGGCGATTCTGTTGCCTGGTGGGACGGCGACACGCTCGTGGTTGAATCGACCAACCTGCACCCAATTCAGGCCCAGCAGGGCCAGATCGCACTGTCGCCAAAGGGCCGGATCATCGAGAGGTTCCAGCGCTGGGCGGACAACGAGATCTTCTACGCGTTCACCGTGGAAGACTCCGAAATCTACGCGCAATCGTGGACTGTGGAGAACAGCTTCCGGCCTCAGTCCCACATGTACGAGTACGCCTGCCATGAGGGAAATCACGCCATGCCCGGCATCTTGGGGGGCGCTCGGAATCTCGAGCGCGAACTGGATGCCGCGCGCGAAGCGCAAAGATAGAGTAGGTCCATGATGTCGACGTCCAGGACTGTTGCCGTATTCGTCGCTGCGATCGCGATTATTGCGATTGGAAGTTCGCTTGACCAGACCATGGCTGCGCCGGGTCCGGTCAATGCGCAGCGGGTCGAGGATTTCATGCTTCCAGACCAGCACTACCTTGGCCGGGGGCTGTACAGGATGCGCGACGCCAAGGCGGTTGTCGTGATCAGCTATGCCGCAAACGATGAAACAGTCCGCGCCGAGGCGCCCGCTTACATGGCGCTCAAGAAAGCCTATGCGCCCAAGGGGGTGGAATTTCTGATGATAGATTCCGTTCTTGGCGAAACGCGCGAGCAGGTGCTGCCGGCTGCCAGAGCATCCGGGATCGATCTGCCAATACTCTTCGACTACGAGCAGCTTGTTGGAGAGAGCCTCGGTCTGAATCGAGCAGCTGAGACGCTCGTGATCGATCCTAAAAGCTGGACGATCGCCTTTCGTGGCCCTGCTGGCTCGCGCTCCACCAGGCAGGCGCTGGAGGCTCTCATTGCCGGCCGGCCGGTCGTGCTGCCGGCGGAACAAGTGCACGGAGCCCTGGTCGATTTTCCGATGCAGTCAAAGAAGGCCGCGATCTCGTATGCGAGGGATGTTGCACCAATCATCCAGGAAAAATGTGCGGGCTGCCATCAGCAGGGTGGCCTCGGACCGATGAAGCTGACCAGCTATGACGAGATCAAGGCCTTCGCTCCCATGATCCGCGAGGCGCTGCGCACCCGCCGCATGCCGCCGTTCCAACCCGACGTCACAGTCGGGCACTGGGCCCCCAATGAAGGGCTTTCCTCCGCGCAGCTGCGAACCCTCGTCCACTGGATCGAAGCCGGCGCGCCGCGCGGTCCGGGGAACGATCCGCTGGCGGAGGTCTCGTTCACGGCGC
>CADEDX010000502.1 GCA_902826195.1 uncultured Bradyrhizobium sp.
ATCGCCGGTGTTGATGACGAGATCGGGGTTGGTCGCGTCGATATGCTCGCTGACCCGGTGGAAATTTTCAGTGAGTTTTGGCAGGCGGCGGGAGAGGTGGGTGTCGGAAATCTGGGTCAGACGAAATTCGTGCATGCAACGCTCCTCTTGGAGCCGATCATAGCCGGAATGGAAGTCGGCACAATGACGATAACCGAGATGGCGTCGATGGTCTCTGGTAGTGTCCCCGCCAAGCCATTGTCAGCGGTATCTGCACATGACCGACGCCATTGTTCGCTCTGCATCCCAACATGATCTGCCCGAGGTGTTGGACCTCTATCGACACCTTCATCCGCACGATCCTCCGCTGGAGAAAGCTGACGCCGAACGCGTCTGGTCGACGTTGCTTGCATCTAGCTTCACGACCGTCATCGTGGCGCAGGCAGCGGAACGGCTTGTATCCTCGTGCACGCTCGCGATCGTGCCTAACCTGTCCCGAGGCGGAAGATCCTATGGAGTGATCGAGAATGTCGTCACTCACGCCGACCACCGACGACTGGGGCTCGGCCGACGGGTTCTTACCGATGCGCTCGATGCGGCCTGGCAGGCCAACTGCTACAAAGTTCTGTTGGCGACGTGTTCTAAGCGGGAGGCCACCCTGCGCTTCTATGAGGGAGCGGGCTTTCTTCGTGGAGGCAAGACCTATTTTGAGGTACGCCGCCCCTAGCGTTCGGTTCGCACGGGATTGATTGATGTAGCAACCTTGCCGTAGGGTTTGGATCAACGACGACCATCGTTCGTCGCGGCCCCGGCCATTCTGCGCCGGAGTGCAGGCATCCGGGAGGAGGCTCATTGCGTCCAAATCCGCTGAAATCCCGGCTTGCGGCCGGCGGCTGTGCGTTCGGAACCATGACGTTCGAGTTCTTCACGCCCGGCTATCCCGCGATCTGCCGCGAGGCGGGCGCCGAATTCATCCTCTACGACATGGAGCATTCAGGCGTCGGCTTCGAGACCCTGAAGGCGCAGTTCGCGTCCTGCCGCGGGCTGGACCTGGTGCCGCTCGTGCGCGTGCCTTCGGGCGACTATCACCACATCGCGCGGGCGCTCGACATTGGCGCGATGGGCATCATGGTGCCCATGGTCGAAACGGCGGAGCAGGCGCAGGCGATCGTCGACTGCACGCGATATCCGCCGGCCGGGCGGCGGGGCGCGGCGTTCAATGTTGCGGCGCATGACGACTATGCGGGTGGCACCGAGATCGACAAGATTGCCGAAGCCAACGCGCGAACCATGGTGATCGCATTGGTGGAAACCGCCAGGGGGATCGAGAATGTCGAGGCGATCGCGGCCGTTGACGGCGTCGACGTGGTCTGGCTCGGGCATTACGATCTGACCAATTTCCTCGGTATCCCCGGGCAATTCGACCATCCGCGATTCCATGCCGCGGTCGACCGCCTGGTCGACGCCTGCGCCAGGCACGGCAAGACGCCGGGCTTTCTCGCCGGCAACGAAAAGTGGGCGCGCGAGTTTCGCGCCAAGGGCTTTCGCATGATCGCTTATGGCGTCGACACGCTATTGATGCAGGGCGCGCTCGCGGAAGGCATTGCGCTGCTGCGCGGGACTGTTCGGAGTTAACCCGTTGCGAGACTTCCACATCGTGTGACGAAGCCCGCCACGCGCTACCCCAGCGTCCGGCGCCAGAACGCCAGCATGTCGGCCTTGAACATTTCGGCATCGCCATCGCGGCTGCCGATTTTCGCTCCCTTGCGGCCGTAGCCGGCCTTCAGCGAATAGACCATCAGGTCGCGGTCGACGAGCTTGCTGTCGGCGACGCCGGTGAGCGTATGGATGAATGCGCCGTCATTGGCGATATAGGCCGTCGGCGCCGCGGGGGAGACCGATGCATCGGCGACGTTCTCGATTGCCGTGCCGCGGTCAAAGCTGTGTTGCGCGCCGCCGATCAGCCGCATCGTCGCCCTGCCGCCGGAGAGGCGGATCGCCTGGCAATGGCCCTGCACCTGCATCGGCGAGCACCATTCGTCGGCATCGCCCATGATGACGCGGATCTCGGTTTCATCGACGGACGGATCGAGGAACTGGTGGCCGCTCCAGGGATAGGCGGCGAGCACGCAGCGAAAACCCGCGCCGGCGCCGACCACGGCATCGGCAAAACGGCGTGTCGCTGCGGTCAGTACCGCCGAGCCGCCGCGGCTGTGACCCTGTGCGCCGATCCGGGAGGCGTCGATTTCTGGATGTTCCGCCAGCACCTGCCAGGCCGCGAGCACGTCATAGGCGCTGGCGGCAAAGGAGAACTGGGTCTGGTTGGCGACGGTGGAGGTGACGTCGCGTGCGCCAAAGCCGTCGAGCACGAAGGCCGCAAAGCCGTCGGCGACCACCGTCTGCGCATGCTTGACGTGCGAGTCCGCGACGCCGAGGCTGCCCGGCACCACCACGACCAGCGGCAGTTTTCCGTTGCGCTTGCGATCGTTCGAGGCCGGCAGGAACAGCTTGCCGTCAATTGTCAGTCGCGGCAGGTCGGCGGAATTGCTGATGACGTGGAAGTAGTTGGCGGGATTGGCGGTGGGAATTTCGAAGTTCTGTCCCTTGCTCTGTCCGTGGGCGCCGGCGGCGAAAACAATGTCCTGATCTCGAAATCGCAAGTTGTACCCCTCCTGCGGCTGCTCTTTTCCGGCACCGTCAGAAACAGAGTAAAGCGCCGATTATTCCCGTCAAAGCAAATGTTCCCGGCGGCCACCGTCTGCATGTTGGGGGGCATACCTTGCGGTGGAATGCTGGACATACTTTCACTTGTGGCGAAATTCCGGCAGCCGGGCGCGACGGCGAGCCCAAAGACGTGGTGGAGGTCAGACATCCACTATTGCGCAGTTGGCGGCGATGACGCCATCTGTTGCGGCAAGGACCTTCCTTGCAGGTGACCCCAGCGCGGCCCAGAACCATTGCGACTGTCGATAATTGGTCGTCAGACCTTGAACGGCGCTTCAACGGGCCCGGGCAAGCGGATTGTCAGGCCAAGGACTGCCCGCTATTGCTTTCGGCACGGCGCAGGGTTTGGGGAGAATCTCATGTCGATTCAAATGGTTTTGCTGCCGGTCTTCGTGTTGATCGGGCTCACTTTCTTCCTGCTGCTGTGGATGGTCACGGCCCGCGCCGGCGCGGTAAAGGCCCGGGAAACCAGCCTGAAGGACATCGCGGCCGGCCAGCCAAAATATCCGGCCCGCGTCGCCCAGATCGGCAATTGCTTTGCCAACCAGTTCGAAGTACCCGTCCTGTTCTACTTCCTGATCGCGCTGGCGCTGCCGCTGCGCCGGGCCGATCTCTTCATCGTGCTGATGTCCTGGGTGTTCGTGGTAACGCGATTTGCCCATGCCGGTGTTTTCGTAACCACCAACAACATCCAGCAGCGCAGCCTGGCATGGCTTGCCGGCGTGCTGGTGCTGCTGGCGATGTGGATCTATTTCGCGCTGAAGCTTTTGCTTCTGATCTAGAAAGCTTTTTCATGACTCCCGCCGCCCGGCTGTCCGCCGCCATCGAACTGATCGAGACCATCGACGCACAACGGGTTCCCGCGGCGAAAGCGCTGAAGGAGTGGGGCACCGCGCACCGCTATGCCGGCTCGGGCGATCGCGCGGCGATCTCGGGCCTGATCTGGGACGTGCTGCGGCGGAGGTCGTCCAGCGCTTTTCTGATGGGCGCCGACACGCCGCGGGCCTGCGTGCTCGGCATGTTGAAGCTCGAGCGCGGCATGGATGCTGACACGATCGCCGCGCTCTGCGACGGCTCGCGCTTTGCGCCGGAGCCGCTGACCGAAGCCGAGCGCGCGTCACTCACCTCGCGCAACCTCGATGCCGCGCCACCGTACATCGCCGGCGACTATCCGGAATGGCTCGATACGCCGCTCGTCGCCGTGTTCGGCGACGAACGCGTGGCGGAAGCCACCGCCATGGCGAGCCGCGCGCCGCTCGACCTGCGCGTCAACACGCTGAAGGCTAAGCGCGAAAAGGTGCTGGCGTCACTCAAGCATCTCGGCGCGCAGGAAACGCCGTGGTCGCCGCTCGGCCTGCGCATCGAACTCGGCGCCGACGCCCGCAACCCCGGTATCCATGCCGAGGAGGATTTCATCAAGGGCGCGATCGAAGTGCAGGACGAGGGCTCGCAACTCGCGGCGCTGTTCACGGCCGCAAAACCCGGCGAGCAGGTGATCGATCTCTGCGCGGGGGCCGGCGGCAAGACGCTGGCACTGGCTGCGATGATGCAGGGCAAGGGCCGTCTGATCGCGACCGACCATGACAAGCGCCAGCTCGCGCCGATCTACGAGCGGCTGTCGCGCGCCGGCGTCCACAACGCTGAGGTTCGCGCGCCGAAGGGTGAGGATGATCCACTGGCCGACATCCGTGCGTCAGCCGATCTCGTCCTGATCGACGCGCCTTGCACCGGCACGGGAACCTGGCGCCGCAACCCCGACGCCAAATGGCGGATGCGCCCCGGCGCGCTCGAGGTCCGTCTGAAGGACCAGGCGGCAGTGCTTGATCGCGCGGCAGCGCTGGTCAAGCCGGGAGGCCGGATTGTCTACGTCACCTGCTCGGTCTTGCCGAGCGAGAATGGCGATCAGGTTCGCGGTTTCATCTCGCGCCATCCCGATTTTTCGATTCAGCCGCCGAACGAGACGGCGAGCGTGCTCTGGGACAAGGCGGAGGATTTCGAGAAGGCCGCGCTGCGATCGCCGGAGGGCTGGCTGATGACGCCGCGGCGCACTGGAACGGACGGGTTCTTCGTATCGGTGCTGAAGAAGGCGTGACCTCGTAAGATGGGTTGAGCCCTCGCGAAACCCATCAATTCCGGTCGCAGAAGGATGATGGGTTTCGCGAAGGGCTCAACCCATCCTCATATGGGGATTTGAGAGTCAAGGCTGTTCTCCTGGTTTGGGTTAGGGGTTTGACGGTGGTAGGGCGGCGCGCGGAGCCATACGTAGCGCAGCGCGCTGACCGGGCTCCGGGCGAGGATTGGCTTCCGAAGATTTCTGCAGCTCACTGCATCACCTCATATCCGGTCGGATCGTTAGATCCGGACCCACCTTCCGCATGCTTGCGGCAAGGAAGCCTGGCTAGGATGAGACCCATCTACAAAACGACGTTTGAAGCCCTAGAGCATCCGGCAACTGAGTTGAATCAAATGTGATCGGGGGAATGGCTTCC
>CADEDX010000503.1 GCA_902826195.1 uncultured Bradyrhizobium sp.
GGCTGGAACGTTTCAAGCCCGCTCAGGACTGGATCGACAAAGCCCAGCCGGCGGCAGCGGCGCAACCGGGGACGACCGCCGCAACGGCTGAAGAATTCCGCGCCTTCCTCGTCCAGAAAAACGGTGGTGCAAACGTTTCACAACAGGAAACGTCCAAGGCTTATAACGACTTTCTTCGATGGCGCGCCGGACAGAAGTAGAAATATCTGCGACGCCATGTGCTTTGGCTTCGGCGCGTAGCTGCGAATTGCTACGCGCTGCGCAATGAAGACCTCTGAGATTAGACGGTGTCAGCCGCCGTCTAATATTTGATCAGCACGTCGGATTGCCCTGCTCACACGCTAGACGCGCGCCCTGGCGGCGGGCTTTGCCTGCCTGCGTTCGCGGCGGCTCGCGGTCACCGTCGGCGGTACAGGTCTTCCCTCGTATTGCCAAGCGAAAATCCGGAGTTGACCGCCTGCCGCGGCGCTTCGCCCTTGAGGCCGGTTCCATCCGATGTAACAATCCTGTCGCACAGCAAAACTAAACGAAGACATCGGCGGACCGGCCGGATGTACGACCAATGGGGGAAATCTGATGCGTCGCACCATCGTACGGCTGTCCGCCTGCCTGCTCGCCCTCTCCGCAAGTTCGGCGTCGGCGCAAAACGCCACACCGCGCAACCTGATCCTGTTCGTACCTGACGGTTTGCGCGGGCGCATCGTGACGCCGCAGACTGCACCGGCAATGGCCGAGCTGCGCGACAAGGGCGTCAATTTCAAGAACTCGCACTCGCTGTTCCCGACCTTCACGATGGCGAACGGCTCGGCGATGGCCAGCGGCCATTACCTCGGCGATACCGGCACCTTCAGCAACACGATCTATACCGGCAAGCCGATCGCCCACTCCAACGACACCGTCACGCCGTTCCTCGAGGTCAATCCCGTTCTGCTCGAGGTCGACGAGCATTTCGGCGGCGACTATCTGAACGAAGAAACCATTCTGAAGATGGCCCGCGCGAAGGGCTTCTCCACCGCAGCCATCGGCAAGCTCGGCCCGACCTATCTTTTCGACCACACCGACGGTGGCAAGAACACCATCGTGATCGACGATTCAACCGGCGGCAAGAACGGCGTGCCGCTGTCCGACAAAATGAAGGATGCGCTGACAAAGGCCGGATTGCCGCTGGTGACGACCCCGCGTGGGGAAAACGGCAAGGCCGGCGACGCCAAGACACCGGGCACGACGAGCGCCAACGTCGCGCAGCAAGCCTACATGGCCGACGTCGCGGCCAAGGTCGTGCTGCCGATGTTCAAGGCGCGCAACAAGCCGTTCGTGCTGGTGTTCTGGTCGCGCGACCCCGACGGCAGCCAGCACAATACCGGCGACAGCCTCAACACCATCACCCCCGGCATCAACGGGCCGACCTCGATGGCCGGCATCAAGAACGCGGACAACAACCTCGCCCAGCTCCGCAAGGCGCTTGACGAACTCGGCCTCGCCGCCTCGACCAATATCATCATCTCCTCCGACCACGGCTTCTCGACAATATCGAAGGAAAGCAAGACCAGTCCGTCGGCAAAAATATTCTATGACGATACGCCGAAGGATTTCCTCCCGATGGGCTTCCTTGCGATCGACCTCGCGAAAGCGCTGAACCTGCCGCTGCACGATCCCAACAACAAGAACGCGCCTGTTGCTGACAATGCCCATCCCAAGGCCGGCAACGGCGTGCTGGGCAAAGACCCCACGAAACCCGATCTGGTGGTCGCGACCAATGGCGGATCTGACCTGATCTACATTCCCAGCAAGGAACGCAAGCTCGCCGACCGCACCATCAAGGCGCTTCTGGAACAGGATTACGTCAGCGGCATCTTCGTCGACGACGAGTTCGGCAATTTCCCGGGCACGCTGCCGATGTCACAGCTCAGCCTCAAGGGCAAGGCGGTGGTGCCGCATCCCTCGATCGTGGTCAACTTCCGCTCCTGGTCGTCGGGATGCGAGGAGCCCACCAACTGCTCGGTGCAGATCGCCGACACGGTGCTGCGCCAGGGCCAGGGCATGCACGGCAGCTTCAGCCGCGGCGATACCTTGAACTTCACCGCGGCGATCGGACCAGACTTCAAGTCCGGCTATGTCGATCCGCTTCCCGTCAGCAACGCCGATGTCGGTGCCACCGCAGCAAAGCTGCTGGGGCTGACGCAAAAGGCCAACGGCAAGCTGATCGGTCGCGTCATGACGGAAGCGATGCTCAACGGCGCTACGCCGACCGCCTATGCCGGCACCATCAAGTCGAAGCCGGCGGCGAACGGCCTGCGCACCGTGCTCAACTTCCAGCGCGTCGGCTCGCAGCGCTATTTCGATGCAGCGGGTTTTCCCGGCCGCACGCTCGGGCTCGATGCGGGCGAAGGCAGGCAGAAGACGGCGGGGAAATAACCCGCCGTCTGAATCGACTACGACATCACTCGTGGCCCGCCGCCGACAAACAAAACGAGCGCGGAAAACCAGCCATCCACCGCATCATCCGATCGTCCAAAGCCCCTTGTGGATGTCGAATTTCACGAGGCCTTCGTCGCGCATCTTCAGCAGCAGGGATTGGCAGGCTTCCTCATTCGGCAGGTTAGCGCGCCGCATGAGCTGGTAGGCCTTGAGCGGCTTCTCGCGAAGCGCATTGAGGATGTTTTCGCGATCTTTCAGCATGACTGTTCCTGTATTCCAAAACTGGCGTTCGTGATCGGTTACTCAGGTCACGGCGAGTTTTTCTGATCGTCCTCAAAGCTTTCCCGTTGCGAGCGTGTGGCGCGCCATCTTGTCGACAATAGGCCGGTTTGCGGGATCAACGTCAACCACTACGCAGTTGTGCTGCGAGTTGCCAAATCCGTAGCATGGGTGGAACGCAACAAAAAACGGCGGAGCCCTGCCCCGCCGTCTTGAAACCGATCGACCGCCGGATGAAGCCTACAGCATTCCCATGTCCAGCATGCCCGGCAGTTGCGCAAGCGGCAGCGCGGCGGCGCCGACCAAGGTTGCGACCAGCGCCGTGAGGCGATGGTTGGTGCGGCGCTTGCCGCGCATCTGGGCGGCGAGCCATTCCAGTACCTTGGTGTCGATGTTGGCGGCCTTCGTCGGCGCCCAGCTTTCGATGTCGGTATCGGGCGACAGCGCGACCGTGCGCGACGGCACGGGAAGGCCGGACTCCGATGCCGCATGATGGGCAACCGCCTTGGCCAGAAGATCGTCGAAACGCCCGTCGTCGGTACGCTCTGCGGCGGCGTCGCTGATTTCAAAGAGCGCCTCGACTTCGGCGCGGCTCACCGGCTGATGCTCGACCGCGCACACGGTCAGGATGCGCGCGCACCAGGCGGCGTCATCGGCATCGAGTGCTCGGGAAAAATGGATGCGGCCCTTGGTGGTCGGACCCTCGCCGGTGATTACGCCGTCGCGCACGATGGTGAGCGCGTGGGCTGCGGTCTCGCGGCAGGACGGTTGCGGCACGTCCGACGCTTCAGCGGACGTTTCGGCGATCTTGGCAGTAGAGGCAGACATTGTTGCACTTCTCAATTTCTAGTTCAGTCCAGCATTTCCATACGGGCGATGAACGTGCGGTTAACGAATCGACACCGTCATTTCGAGATTTTGAGATCGTTACCAATTGGTCGCTGTGACGTTCGTCACGGTTCAGGCGACACAGCGGCGGGGGCGATGTGGAACATGAAAGAGGATGTCAGGGCAACCCCGGACAACTGTGGCAAACAGTTCTTTTCGTCGCATGCGCACCGATCGGAAGAAGATGCTAGAAGTTCGGCGCTTGCGGAGAAGTATCTCACCTTTTACGTGAGCGGGTTCCTTTAGCTGGCGCCCGGTACTATACTCCCCGCGACGAATTCCCTTGCAACTAGAATAAGATGAGGTCAGATCATGGCACTCCAGATTGGCGCAACGGCTCCGGATTTCGAAGCCCAGACCACCGAGGGCAAGATCAAATTCCACGACTGGATCGGCAACAGCTGGGCGCTGCTGTTCTCGCACCCGAAAGACTTCACGCCGGTGTGTACGACGGAGCTCGGCGCTCTCGCAAAGTTGAAGCCTGAATTCGACAAGCGCGGCGTCAAGCTGGTGGGTTTGAGCGTCGATCCGGTCGACCGCCACGCGAAATGGTCTGAGGACATCAAGGAGACGCAAGGCGCCGCGCCGAACTATCCGATGATCGGCGACACCGATTTCAACGTCTCCAAGCTCTACGACATGTTGCCCGCGTCCACCTCGGGCGATGTTGCCGCGCGCACGGCCGCCGACAACATGACCGTCCGAAATGTCTTCATCATCGGGCCGGACAAGAAGATCAAGCTGGTGCTGGTCTATCCGATGACCACGGGGCGCAACTTCGCAGAGATACTGCGCGTGATCGACTCGCTGCAGATGACGGCCAAGCATCGCGTCGCGACACCGGCCGACTGGAAGCCGGGCGAGGACGTCATCATCGCAGGCTCGGTCAGCGATGAGGAGGCGAAGACGATCTATCCGGCCGGCTGGAAGGCGCCGAAGCCCTATCTCCGGATCGTGCCGCAGCCGAAGTGACGGCGGAGCGGTCATCCCGAGCTTCGTCGGGTGGACGGAACGTGGCGTGCCCACCATCAAGCGCCGCAAGTAGAAGTGGGCACGCTACGCTCTGCCCACTCTACGGCGCCGTCCATGTTGCGCTACCCCTTCGCTCCCATCCAGTTCGCCACGAGCAGCCCGGCGGTCGACGACACCGCCGTCACGAATGAGCCCCAAGCGATATCGACCAAGACCACCGTCCAGCTCCAATCCTTGAGCATCGACATCGAGGTGAGCTCGAATGTCGCATAGCAGAACAGGCCGAACAGGGCGCCGTAGAGCAGCGTCGTCTGCCAGGTCGCACCTGCGGCTCCGCTGACGAAGATCACAGTGCCGCTGACATAGAGCAGGTAGAACAGGACTGCTGGTGCGAGCTTTATCTCGCCCAGGTGATGACCGATCTGCGACGTAAAGAGGCCCTTGGCGACAAAGCCGAGGAACAGCAAATCAATCGGGACGATAACGAGCAGCGTTACCAGATAAAGTACAACGTATCGGTTCACGGTGGCCTCCAGCCCGAGCAACGAGGGCAATCATACCCAGTAATTACGTATGAGGAGGCTGCCGGTTTCGCGGGCGACGGATATCCGCCGCCGTGACGCTCCGCTCAG
>CADEDX010000504.1:0-2177 GCA_902826195.1 uncultured Bradyrhizobium sp.
CCCGCAAGATCATGCCTGTCTCGTCGTCGCTGAGCCACAGTCGGCGGCTGTCGAGTGTACGCAAATCACCGCCAGTCACACCAACCAGGACGGCGGATCGGGTAGGCCAAGCCAGAACCCCTGCACCATAATTGTTGCTGGTGGCGGTCAGGTGGTCGCCTCAAGCGTCGTGCTCTCGACCAGCTATCATCCCTATTGTTCTTTACAAGCGGGTGACAGCGGCGTCCAGTCGATTGAGTCCGTGACGTTTACAGCCGCAGGAGGCGGCCTCATGGCCCTGGTGATCGTCGCCCCGTTGTTGAGTTGCTACACGTCGCAAGAAAGCCGGCGGACGACGTCTGGCAACCTTGAGAGCTTCGGATCTTGCAACGAGTTCGCATCGGTAATTCATCACGCGCCTCCGCAAATCAAGGACGGCGCCGTCATAAATCTTTTCGCGGCCGGCCATGCTGGCTCGTTGGCTTCGTCATTCATGGCGGGCATCCTCGAAACGACGTGGAACTAGAGCATGGGCTTCACAAGCCAGGACGATCTGATTAACCAGATCACAACCAACGGCAAATTTGGTAATGCGTTTTATAACAAAACGCTGGCTTCGGCCGGCACTGCTGGGCATTGGACGTTGCTTTCTGGTCATGCGGGATTTCCTGCGGCGGCGACGTTTGCCGGCGCTGATCTGACATACGTCGCGACCGACGACACATGGTCGGAGGGGACTGTCGACCACGGCGGCAACGTATCGACTGCAACCAAGCATTTCCTTAGTGCCGGCGCGGCGTGCGTCGCGGCTGCCGGTGCGCCCTGGTATCTCATGGCCATTGATTTGGTCGGATATGTGCCCCTATCTGGCACCAACGTTTCGACGACAGGCACTAAAACAGTAACGATGACCGCGCTTGGCTCGGGCGGTGGAACCGGCGACAGGTACGCTAACGGTGCGGGGCTGAGGCTGTTCGTGGCTGCAGACACGGCGCTTGGTGCCAACGCTCCGACGTGCATCGTCAACTACCTCGACACGGGCGGCGGCGCCGGCGCAACAACAACGTTCACGTCAACCGCTTCGCTTGGCGTCGGTCAAGTTTTGAACAGCGGGACGGCTGCCAACAAGTACAACCCGTTCCTGCCTCTTGCTGCCGGCGACACAGGCGTTTCGGATATTGTCAGCTTGGTCTGGGCTGGCACGGCTCACGCATCGGGCACGGTCGTCATCGGTTTGTGCAAGCCGCTGTGGACGATCCCATGCCCAGCAACGGGGCTTTATTCAAAGATGGATTTCGTTAACGCGATCCCATCGCTGCCTAGAATACGGGACGGCGCGAACATCCAGTTCCTGTTGTTTCAGACTGGCGCGACGACATCTGGCGGAACGATCATGGTTGACTTCGACTACGGCTACGGCGGCTGATGGGTCTGCTTCAAAACGGCTTTAGGGACGCATCTTATGGTGTCAGGTTGTTTGGCGCCGCTGTAAGCAACAATGCGTATCCTTCAGCCTTGCACGCTAATCTTGTTCAAACCAACTCCAAGCGCAACGTCACCACAGCCGAGGGTTGGTCTCCACTATCAGGCATTCCCAGCGGTCATCTTGCGCGTTCTTCGTGGATGCTGCCTCGGAAGCCGGGCGGGATGTCCAGCCACAGCGAATCTAGTGGCGTGTCGAGCTGGACGGCATCAATCGCCGAAGGCCGCAACATCGCCGGCACGTTTAACGGTGTTGCGGATTTTGCCGCGACAGGCCAGCTTGTCGTCTCGGGTTCCGGCACCTTTGGCGGCGTGGCAGCTTGGACCGGCAACATTATCGCGGCTCTCGCTGCTTCTGGTTCATTTGCGGGTTCTGCATCGTTCAGCGGCACGGCTCTAGCTACGGGTCACGCTACGGGCTCGTTCGCTGGTGTCGCAAGCTTCACGGCGACCCGCTACGCAACGGGCTCTATGTCCGGTTCATTTGCCCCGGCTGTGACGCTCGAGGCCGCGGGCTTCTCGTCATACCTGCTGGATCAAGAGGACGTCGAAACGGGCCTCACGCTGAGGCAAGCGCTGCGGTTGGTGACGGCGGCGACGGCGGGCAAGATCAGCGGAGCGTCAGGCTCGACGATAACGATCCGCAACGCTTCGGCAGATAGTAAGGATCGAATTGTGGCTTCCGTCGATGTTGACGGCAACCGCACAGCCATAAC
>CADEDX010000504.1:2277-5188 GCA_902826195.1 uncultured Bradyrhizobium sp.
TCGGTCTGCGACAGTGACCGAACCCGCCTCATCAGGGCGACACCTGATGTTCTCGTGACCAGCAACGATAATGCGGAGAGAGACCATGACGGCAACCGAAGGGTTGAACGACGAAGGCGTGCTTGATGGCGTGTTTGACCGTGAAACACCACCGGAAACAGTGGCTGACACCACGGAGAGCACCGAAGCGGCAAGGGCAAGGGATGAGCGGGGACGTTTCGCCGCGAAGTCCGAGGCCGAACCGCAGGCGCAGGCTGAATCCGAGCCAGCACCCGTAGAGCAGCAGCCCCAAGCGCCAGACCCCAACGCGAACCGGCAAGTCCCGCTCTCTGAACTCATGGCGGAACGCAAGAAACGCCAGGAGATCGAACGGCTGCACATGGAGGCAGAAGCTCGGGCGAAAGCCTACGAGCAGCTGCAACAGCGTCAGCCGCAACAGCCGCAGTACCAGCCGCAACCGCAAGCCGAAGAACCCCCGGATTTCTATACGAACCCCGAGGGCGCCTTACAGTTCCACCTCCAGCGTCAGCAACATGCTTATGAAAACATGATGCTGAACCAGTCGGAAGTCATGGCCCGTGACAAGTTCGGCGACGAAATTGTCGACACGGCCCTGAAAGCCGCACAGGCCGCCGGCGTCGCCGCCTCCTTCAAGAATCAGCCTCACCCATGGGGCGAGATGGTGAAGTGGCACAAGCGCCAGCAGACGCTTCAGGTGGTGGGTGACGATCCCGATGCCTATCGGACCAAGATCGAGGCGGAAGTCCGCGCAAAGGTTCTCGCAGAACTGAAAGCGGGCGGGGCAGGCGCAGCGGCGCAACCACGTATTCCCGGCACCTTGGCCACAGCGACAGGCCAGGGAGAGCAGGGGGCGCACCTCACCGAAGAGGCTGCGATGGGAAGCATTTTCTCGTCCGCGAGAAACCGCAAACAAGGGTAATCCCGCGTCCGCCGCCTCGTGACTTAACCTCGTCACGAGAGAACCCACACAATGGCAACGACTGAAGTTCTGTCAGGTCTTGACCTGACCAAATGGCGCCGTGACTTCGTGCGCGAATATGTGCGCGACTCCGGCTTCTCCACGTACATGGGCGACAGCCCCATGGACATCATCCACGTCGTCAACGACCTGAAGACGGATGGCTACACCATCCGCGTGCCGCTCGTCGGCCGCCTTCAGGGCAGCGGCGTTTCCGGCAATACCGCGCTGAGCGGCGCCGAAGAGTCGCTCGACCAGTACTACCAGGACATTTCTTGGGAGTTCCACCGCAACGCGGTGCAGGCGACCAAGAAGGAAAAGAAGAAGAGCGCGACCGAGTTCATGGCCGTTGCTCGCCCGCTGCTTCGCGAGTGGGCAGCCGAGAAGATCAAGTATGAAATCATCGAGTGCTTCCACAAAATGAGCGGCGGCGAGAAGTTCTCGCTAGCTGACGCCACCGCGCGCAACCTGTGGAGCGCCAATAACGTCGACCGCGTGCTCTACGGTGTGACGCAGGCCAACTACTCGGCGACCCACGCTACCGGCCTCACCGCGTTGGACAACTCGGCGGACAAGCTCTCGACCACGGTCGGATCGCTCGCCAAGTTCATGGCGCGCACCGCGAACCCACACATCCGTCCGTTCAAGACCGGCACGCAGGGCCGTGAGTTCTACGTGATGTTCTGCCATCCGCTCGCCTTCCGCGATCTCAAGGCGGACACGGTGATGACGGCTGCCAACCGCGATGCGCGCCCGCGCGACGTGGACGCGAACCCGCTCTTCCAAGACGGCGACCTGATCTACGACGGCGTGATCTATCGCGAGATCCCGGAGTTCTACACGGCCCGTCAGGGAACCGGCGTGAACCCGGAGACCACGTTCTCGAACGGCACCATTCAGTGCTGCGCGAACTTCCTCTGCGGCGCGCAGGCGCTTGGTTACGTCAACAAGCAGGCCGCCATGCCGACTTCCAAGAAGGAAGACGACTACGGCTTCGTGGATGGCGTCGGCATCGAGATGGCGCACGGCATGGAGAAGCTCCGCTGGGCCAACGGTGTCAACGGCGCTCTCAAGAAGGACGTTGGCATGGTCACCGTCTACACCGCCGCTGTGGCCTGATAGGAGCACACTCACATGGCAGTTTATCAAACCTCCAAATCGGCCAGCTACGGGCTGACGTACACGCCTGGCATTGCGCGCCAGGTGCTTTGCGACACTGTGATCGTTGCCCTCACCACGGCAATGATCGACAACGCCGACGACGAAGTGGGGTTGCTTTGGCTCCCCAAGGGCGCGGTGATCGAGGGCGTGACCCTCTCGATTTCCGACGTTGACGGCGGCACCGCCTTTGTTGTCGACGTTGGTATCGTCGGCACCGAAGAGCTGATCATCGCCAATGCGACGACGGGTCAGGCCACAGGCATCAACACGACGATGGCCCAGGCCGCACACCTCTACAAGTGCACGGCGCGGACCCAGCTTCGCGCGTTCGTCAGCACGGCGTCGGGCACGCCGGCTACTGGCACGCTGAAGTTCTCGATCCGTTACTTCGTCGACCCCGAGTTCGACACGACCGCTCTGGTTGCAGCGATCTAACGAAACTGAGGGCGGGGGTTCGCTCCCGCCCTTCCACCGGAGACCGCGGATGAAATTCATGTATCTCGGCGAAGGGTCAACGACCATCTTCGGCCACACGTTCAAGGCTGGCGAGCCAGAGGAAGTGACCGACGAGCGCGCCATTGGCAAGCTGAAGGCGAGCGTTCTGTTTGCGCACGATGAAGAGCCGGCGCCGGTCGCACCGGTCGCACCGGCGCCAAAGGTAGAAGAGCATCCCAAGCGCCGCGGACGCCCGCCCAATGCCCAGAACTAAAGCCCAACTCTCGGCGCAGACGCTCAAGCAGTTGAACGTCATCGCGCCCGACGAGGAAGCCT
>CADEDX010000505.1:0-1732 GCA_902826195.1 uncultured Bradyrhizobium sp.
GGGCAGGAAGCGGCCCTTGTAGTTCATCGTCCTGGACCCTTGGATCCAGTAGCCGAGATAGACATAAGGCAGCCCGAGCCGGCGGGCGCGGGTGATGTGGTCGAGGATCATGAAGGTGCCGAGCGAGCGGCTCTGCTGCGACGGTTCGAAGAACGAATAGACCATCGACAGCCCGTCGCTGAGCACGTCGGTCAGCGCCACCGCGATCAGCTCCTCGCCGCGGCCGGTGATGCCGGTATCGATGCCGCGCTTGCGGTATTCGATGATGCGGGTCTCGACATGGCTGTCCTCCACCATCATGGCGTAGTCGAGCACGGTCATGTCGGCCATGCCGCCATGGCGGTGCCGCTTGTCGAGATAGGCGCGGAACACCGAGTACTGCTCCGACGTCGGCACCGCGCTGCGCTGCTCGCCGACGATATCGGCGTTGCGCGCCATGACCTTCTTGAAATTGCGCGAGGGGCGGAATTCGTTGGCGACCACGCGCACCGAAACGCAGGCCCGGCACTGGTCGCAGGCCGGGCGGTAGGCGATCGACTGGCTGCGGCGAAAGCCGCCATGGGTCAGGAGGTCGTTGAGGTCGCCGGCCTTGTCGCCGACCAGATGCGTGAACACCTTGCGCTCGTGCCGGCCCGGCAGATACGGGCAAGGCGAGGGCGCCGTCAGGTAGAATTGCGGGGTGTCACGCGAATGCTGGGTCACGAGGGGTCGTCAGTCCTCCGAAACAAATCAACCATAGCGTTTCCGCGCCCAAGTAGACACCGGTCCGCGTTAAGAAAACGCATCAAAACGAAAAAAGAGCCGCTCCGGCCCGAATGCGATTCCGGGCCGGACACACGCAGCATCGCGCCGGCAGGGCCGACCGTCAATTACAGTTTGCGACTATGGTCTACGGCTCGCTCAATAGCTGCTACGAGCCGTCGGCGCGACCTGGGTGCGAACCGAGCTGTTGATGACCACGGTTCCCAGGATTATGTCGTGCAGCAGCCGGCGGCGGCCGTTGAACAGCCCGACCAAGAGCACCAGCGGGGTCAGGAACGTCATGGAAATCCAGTAGAGCACGGCATGGCAGGCGCCGAGCACGAAGTAACCGGGCGCGCCGTACCAGGTGCGGACCTCCAGATCCATTGCGCGCATGCCCATCGTGGCAGAATGTGGGCCGCCGATCGAGGCGCCGTAATATACGATGGCCCACACGATGGTGGCGGGCCACGCCAGCCAGAACAACATCCACCCCAGTCCCAGCGTGATCACGCCGAACACGGCAATGAAGATGTAGCCGAGGATGACGGGAACCGACAGCACCACGAGGTCGATCAGGAACGCAAACACCCGCCGGGTCAGCACGCCGCGAAACAGTTCCGGCTGCAGGTCCGGATCGAACGCATGCGGCGGCACCCCGCCGTCGTTCCGCCAGGCGGAGCCATCGCTATTGCCAGAGCCGCTATAAGACATGGTCCGTCCTCCAGACATATTCCCACGGCTCAGATGGGAACAGGCCGCGCCAGCGCCAAGGGGCAGCGACCATTAACAGCGCGCAATATTGTGCGGAGGCGAGTGAGCTCGCGAAAACATGATGTTGTCGTCCCGGCGTTCGCCGGGACGACAACGGATAGTTAGCCGCCGGCCTTCAACTTCTCCGCCACCTTCGGTGCGAAATATGTCAAAATCCCGTCAGCGCCGGCGCGCTTGAAGCCAAGCAGGCTTTCCATCATGGCGCGGTCGCCGTCGA
>CADEDX010000505.1:1832-5178 GCA_902826195.1 uncultured Bradyrhizobium sp.
GCGCCGGCGCGCTTGAAGCCAAGCAGGCTTTCCATCATGGCGCGGTCGCCGTCGATCCAGCCATTGTTGGCGGCAGCGGCGATCATCGCGTATTCGCCGGACACCTGGTAGACAAAGGTCGGCATCGAGAAGGTCTCCTTCACGCGCCGCACCACGTCCAGATAGGGCATGCCGGGCTTCACCATCACCATGTCGGCGCCTTCGGCGATGTCGAGTTCGACCTCGCGCAGCGCCTCGTCGGAGTTGGCGCTGTCCATCTGGTAGGTGCGCTTGTCGCCGGTCAGCGTCTTTGCCGAGCCGATGGCGTCGCGGAACGGGCCGTAAAATGCCGACGCATATTTCGCGGCGTAAGCCATGATCTGCACGTCGAGGAACCCTGCCTCGTCCAGCGCCTCGCGGATCGCGCCGACGCGGCCGTCCATCATGTCCGACGGCGCGATCACGTCGCAGCCGGCTTCCGCCTGGGTCAGTGCCTGGCGTACCAGCACCGCCACTGTCTCGTCGTTGAGGATCTTGCCGTCCTCGATCAGCCCGTCATGGCCGTGGCTGGTGAAGGGATCGAGCGCCACGTCGCAGAGCACGCCGATGTCGGGAAATTCCTTCTTGATCGCGCGCACCGACTGGCAGACCAGGTTGTTCGGGTTGAGCGCCTCCGAACCGGTCTCGTCGCGCAGCGACGCCTCGGTAAAGGGGAACAGCGCGATACAGGGGATGTCGAGCTTCATCGCGCGTTCGGCGTCGCGCACCACCTGATCGACGGTGAGGCGTTCGACGCCGGGCATCGAGGCAACCGGCGTGCGCGTGTTGTTGCCGTCGACCACGAAGATCGGCCAGATCAGGTCGTTGGTGGTCAGCACGTTTTCCCGCACCAGTCGCCGCGCCCATTCCGACTTGCGGTTGCGCCGGGGGCGGATCGCGAGGTCCAGCGGGGTGGCGGCGAGGGTGCTCTGGCGCCGCGGCGTGTCGCGCATTTCGATTGGACGCCCGAATTTGATCGCCATGTGATGGGTTCTCCTGGAGGCGCGGGTCAGTTTTGATTTGTTCCAGTTCTAGCACCTTGCGGCCACGCCGTCACCGCGCCTTGACGACCCATCGGCAATTGATTTTGCCGCCCCGGCGGGCCAAGACAGGCGGCCATGAGAACACCCAGACAGGCATCGCCCTCCACGCCGAGGCCGACACCCAGGCCGACACCGATGTCCGACGCTGCAACGCGGAATCAGGGGCGGGACAGCGCGATGTCGATGGCGGCGATGTCGTCGGAGCGGATCGAGCCCGACGAGAATGTGTGGACGCGCCGCCTGGTCATGTTCCTGCGCATCATGGCCGTCATCTCAATCGGCAAGGGCCTTTTCCACTGGGCGCAGGTCACGGGGTTCATCGGCGGTGAGGAAGAGGCGTTCGAGAACCAGTCGATGGCCTGGCAGACCGCCACGGTCTATTTCGCGGTGATCGAACTCGTCGGCGCGGTGGGCCTGTGGCTTGCGACGCCCTGGGGCGCGGTGGTGTGGCTCACCACGGTCGTCTCGATGGCGGTGATCGAACTGATGTTTCCGGGCATCTATGGCGGCAGCCTCACGGTGGTGGGATTCGAGGCCTTGATGCTGGCAGCTTATCTGGCGCTCGCCTGGATGGCCGCGCGCGAACGACCGCCGTAGTTCTCTCTACCAGCCTCGTGCAAGAGCAAGGCGAGGGGCAGGGCAGCACTGCCGCTTCGACGCGTCAGTTTCTCGCCCTAATTTACCCGCGTGGAGAAATCGACCCGCGATCCCGGATTATTTTCAAAAATCTTTACGGTAACAATTCAATCACCGTTAAGGGCCGTAAACGGTTTCACCACACACCTTACGCGAGCGTTTCGATTTCAGACGGACCTGTTTCCGAATGCGACAGGGGCCGCAGACGAAGCGTGAACAGAGCCCTTTCACCGTCAATGAAATACTGCAAATGGCCTAGATCCGCGGGGCTTAATCGACAATTCACTCTGTTAAATTCATGATCTCTTTATTCTCTTATTTAAGCGGATGTTCAAACCGCCCCCTTAAGTTGAACCTATCAGGCGGGACAGAAGTTTCGTCGAAATAAGTCGAAAAACGACGACAGGGGAAGTGTCATGATCAAAGCCGTTGCAACGGCGGTGGAAACCGCTGAGCGCGCTCCCGGAGCTCCGGTACAGCCGCTCTATCTGGAAGCGCTGACGCTGGTGGAGCGTCTGCATCGCCGCCTGCTCGACGTCATCAAGGACGAATTCGATCGCCGCGGCCGTGCCGACATCAATTCTGTGCAGGCCTTGCTGCTTTATAACATCGGCGACAAGGAGCTCACCGCGGGCGAACTGCGCACGCGCGGTTACTACCTCGGCTCCAATGTCTCCTACAACCTGAAGAAGCTCGTCGAGCTCGGCTTCCTCGATCATCAGCGCTCGCGCGTCGACCGTCGCTCGGTCCGTATCCGCCTCACGGCGCAGGGCCAGGAAATCCGCAAGATCGTCGACGCGCTCTATCAGAAGCACGTCAAGACGGTGGAGCAGGTCGGCGGCATTTCCAACGAGGAGTTCGCGACCCTGAACAAGTCGCTGCATCGCCTCGAGCGGTTCTGGACCGACCAGATCCTGTATCGGCTCTGAGAGTTACGTTCGTCTAGCGGCCAAGCCGGCCAACTCAAAAGACCGGCAGCCAATAGCGGGCAAAAAACTGGCAAGGCAGTAAGCCTTGCTCGAAGCGCATCGGTCCCGGTTTCCGGTGCCGGTGCGTTTTGCTTTTGCGTCGCCTCAGGTTGAAGTTTTAGCGTGCGGTACTGATTGTGCTTTAGCACAATCGGATTGACTAGCCTTCGACGCCCCGCCCATACTCCCCGCAATAGGGGCTTCACGCACGTACTGGCCACAAGAGCCATGACGGTGTGATGCTAAAGGGGGAAAAACGGGCTTGTCGGCATCGCGGCGTCCCATGTTCGGCGAGCAACAGCGCTTTGTGCTGCTTTTGATCGCGCCGGCTGCGCTGTTGATGTTGCTGTTTCAAGTCGTGCCGATCGTGATCGGCGCCAACGCCAGCTTTCGTGACTGGGCGCTCTATAATCCCAAAAAGACTTGGATCGGCTTCGACCACTATGTGGCGGTGATAACCGATCCGGCGTTCCTCTACGTGGTGCTGCCGAACACATTCCTGTTCATGGTGCTGAGCGTCGCCGGTGCGCTGGCGACCGGGCTCATGCTCGCGCTGCAGCGCCACCGGCCGTTCCGCGGGCAGAAGCTGGTGCAGACGATCCTGCTGGTGCCCTTGATGGTGGCGCCCGTCATCGCCGCGATCATGATCGTCGCCTGCGCCGCGGTGCTGGTGCTGGGCCT
>CADEDX010000506.1 GCA_902826195.1 uncultured Bradyrhizobium sp.
CAGCGACATCCGGGGTGACGCAAGCACCGGTCCCGGATGTCGCTGCGCTCATCCGGGCTACGATTTCTTTGCTCGCCCCCGTACCATGATTAGCACCGCAGCCGTCAATTCCACCGCGATGCAGCCATAGAATGGCAACGTGTAGCTTCCCGACAAATCGCGCAGCAGTCCGACCGCGCCGGGGCCGAAAGCGTAGGTGATCTGGTTGATCGCGGTGATCAGGCTGACCAGCACGCCGAACGACCGCGGATCGAACTCGCGCTGCACGATTAGCGCCGGCAGCGTGATCAAATTGCCGACCGAGAAGCCGAACAGCGCGCAGGCGGCGATCAATGCGTAATCCCGGTGGATATTGATGACGACCAGCAGCGCGATCGCCTGGCTGACAAAGGAGAGCGCGGACGCCAGCCGCTGGTTCATCCGGTCGATCACGAACGAAAACAGCACGCGGCCGACCACCGCCATCGCGGTCAACAGCGCCACCGCGACCGCCGCCTGCTGCCGTCCGATCACGGAATCCAGAAACGAAATCAGGTGGACGATGAAGCCGACCTGCGCAAACAGCACCAGTGCGAACGCCGCCGATACCGAGAGGAATCCGATATCGCGAAACGCGCGGGCGCGGATCTGCCTCGGCGACGGCGCGTCCGCGGCCCCTACCGCGCTTGCACTGGCATGAACCGGCGGCCGCCCGACGAACAGCAGGATGACCGGAATCATCACGATGACCATTACGGCGGCGGCCGTGGTCATGCCGCCGGAGAATCCAAAGTGGCCGATCGCCGCCACCAGCAGCGGTACGCCAATGATGCCGCCGAAGCTTGCGCCGTTCAGCGCCAGGCTGATCGCCATGCCGCGCTTCCTGTCGAACCACAGGCTCAAGGTGTTGGTGATCATGCCAAGGCTGGTGCCGGCCCAGCCGCAGGCGAGCACGGCGTTGGCGAGATAGAGCTGCCAGGGCTCGCGCACCTGCCCCATGGCGGCGGCAGCGACAGCCATGGTGCAGATGCCCGCGATCATGCAGTTGCGCGGACCAAATCCCCTGATCGCCTCGCTGACAAAGGCGACCAGCGCCGCGCCGGACAGATAGAACAGCGTGGTTCCCGACGAGATCAGCGACGCCGGCCAGCCGTGCAGACGCTGCAGTTCGGCGACATAGACGCTCTGGCCATAGAAGCCGAACGCCCAGCCGAACGTCGCCAACAGGAAGCAGACAGCCACGATGCGCCAGCCGTCGTAGCGGATCGAGGTTTCGTCAGTGGGCGTGACGTTGAGGGCGTCCAATTTCTTTCTTCTTGTTTCGTTCTGTACCGTCATGCCCGGGCTTGTCCCGGGCATCCACGGCTTTCTTGCGGGAGGAGACAAAGACGTGGATGGCCGGGTCAAGCCCGGCCATGACGGAGAGCATTAGCAGGGCCGGATGGCAATTGCTTCGGCGCATACCGAACTGTCAGCAGATGTCAGCTGGCCGGCTTCGACGTGTCGTAGAAGAAGCGCTCGCGAAACACCCGGTCGCCACGCCATTCCTGCAGCGCGACCTCGTCGAAACGGCCGGTCTTGCCGGACTTGTAGACGAAGTCGAACACCCAGTTGATCGCGACGCGATCGCCCTCGACGATCGACGTGACGCAGGTCGACGTCACGCGCTCGACCCGTTGCAGCACCGCGCGCTCGTGGGCTACGAGGAGATCGCGGCCAACCCGCGGCGGTGCGGCGTTCTCCTGCATACTGGCGTCCTCGGTGTAGAAACGCTCGATGGCGCCGGCATGATCGCCGGAGACGACGGCGGCAATGAACTCATCGAGGCGGGCGCGCGTCGGCATGGGGTCTCCATCTGATAGCGTAAACGATTGTATCTGAATTAGGTCCTGGGATCGGGAATTTGATGGACCGCGCGCAATTTCGCCCGCCGTTTGGCAAACGAGGCAAATGACAGCACCGCGAGGCCGAGCAGCACCGGCGGGAACACCACCATGTTGACCATCGACCAGCCGTAATGCGCCAGCAACTGCCCGGACGAGAACGAACCCGCCGCCATCATGCCGAACACCAGGAAATCGTTGAACGCCTGCACCTTGTTGCGTTCCTGCGGCCGGTGCGTCTCCAGCACCAGCGCAGAAGCGCCGATGAAGGCAAAGTTCCAGCCGACCCCGAGCACGACCAGCGTCGCCCAGAAATGCATCGCGGTGATGCCGGAAAGGCCGATGCCCGCCGCCGCCGCTTCCAGCAGCAGGCCGAGCGCGACGATTCTGGGCGCGCCGAAGCGCGCGATCAGCGAGCCCGTGAAGAAGCTCGGCCCGTACATCGCCACGATGTGCCACTGAATGCCGAAATTGGAATCGCTCATCGTCAGGCCACACATCTTCATGGCGAGCGGCGCCGAGGTCATCACCAGGTTCATCATCGGGTAAGCAATGACCCCGCACAGAGCCGCCGCGATGAAGCGCGGCTGCCGCGCAATCTCGAACAACGGCCGGCCGCCATGCATGTCCGACGGCGCAGGCTTTGGCGCATCGACGCCCCACAGCACCGCCATCGCCACCAGCGCGACAAAGGCCTGCACCACAAAACTGAACGCGAACAGGTAAGGCGGCCAGATATCCATGGTCCACTGCACGAGCTGCGGACCGAGCACGCCGGCGAACACGCCGCCCGCCATCACCCACGACACGGCTTTCGGCCGGAACGCCGCGCTGGCGCCGTCGGCGGCGGCAAAACGATAGGACTGCGCCACCGCGCCGTAGAGCCCGCCGAGAAATGTCGCGCAACAAAACAGCCAGAACGACGCGTAGAGCACGGCGACGGCGGCGAGCACGCCGGTCAGCATGCCGCAGAACGTGCCGATGATGAACGCCGCGCGGCGGCCGTAGACGCGCGAGATCGCGCCGGTCGGCAGCGTGCCGGCGGCGAGCCCGAGCACGTACATCGAGAGCGGCACGGTCGCGAGCGAGATATCAGGCGCCAGCATCGCGCCGACGATCGATCCGGTGGCAAAGATGACCGCCGAATTGGCCCCGGTCAGCGCCTGCGCCGCCGCGAGCCGCAGCACATTGCCGCGCGCCCGCGCGTCATTGGCGATCTCTACGGTGGCAGTGGTATCCAGCATCGGCTTTCCCGCCCGGCCGGCTCCGGCAGGGAGCCTCATCGATTCATGGCCGGCACTATGGAGAGGGGCGAAGATGCGATCAACCGTCGCAAACGGGCGCTCGTCATGCGTCCGCATCACGTTCGATAGAACGGCGGGGGCCGTCTACGGCCGCCCGAACACCAAAATCATGTTGTTGGCGGGCATGGGTACGGTTTCTATCAGGGCAAGGCCCGCCCCCGCGGCGAGCTTTTCGACATCAGCCATGTCGCGCACGCCCCATTCGGCGTTCTGCTGCCGCAGGCTGGTGTCGAACACGGCGTTGCTGATCGCGGTGTGCTTGCCGTCGCGCTTGAACGGGCCGTAGAGGAACAGCCGTCCGTCGCTGCGCAGATAGCGGCCGGCGCCGGCGATCAGGCCTTCGGCGACGCGCCATGGCGCGATGTGGATGACATTGGCGCAGAACACGGCGAGCAATTGCGCCGGGCCGCTGCCGTCATGCATTTCAGGACACCAGGCGGGATCGGCGAGATCGATCCTCAGCGGCGGGCGAATGTTCGGCAGCGCCGAGTACGCGCGCCACGCCTCGATGCTCTTCAAATGGCTTTCGTTGAGGTCGCTCGGCCACCACATGATACCGGGGGTGTGCCTTGCAAAATGCACCACGTGCTGGCCGGTGCCGCTGCCGAGTTCGACGGCCTCACCGGATTTGCCGGCGAGGAATTTTTCCAGCACCGCCCAGATCGGTTCATGGTTGCGGTGGAACGCCGCCGCATCGAGCCGGCCATCCGGCTCGACCGGCCGGCCATCCTTGCCGAACTGCACTACAAAGTCAGCCATCAGCGCCTCGCCCTGCATCCTTTGGGTTTCATGCACGCCGCGGCAACCCGTCGTTCCCCATCTATGACTTCGGGCGGCATTCGACCAGCCCGCCGTGGAACCTTCGGCCAGGACGAGCCGGGTTGCTCAGACCGTTCGGCGACGCCGGAACGCGGCGGGCGGACCCATGGGCGGGTCGCCCTCCGCCCGCCAAGGACCCCATTAACCGCACGGTGCCAACGCCCGCCCCGCGCATTGTCAGCGGATGACGTTTATGCTTTGACCGCCTATATATTCCGAGCCTGAAAGACCTTGTCCCCCCGGGAATTCGTTGCGGATGGCAACAAAATCATGACGGAAATGCTGTGAGCCACCTTCCAAAGACGAAAACGGCGATCTTTGCGGCACTCGCGCTGGCGTTGATGGTCGGTGCTTTTGCGCCCGTGGGACAGGCCGGGGCGCAGTCTTCCGTGGACGAAGGCCGCAAGCTCGCCTTCGATCGCAGCAAGGGCAACTGCCTGACCTGCCATGTCGTCGAAGGCGGCGACCTGCCCGGCACGATCGGGCCCGAGTTGGTCAACATCAAGAGCAGGTATCCCAAGCGCGAGGACCTCGTCGCGATTCTCAACGACGAGACCTTGCGCAATCCGCTGACCGTGATGCCGCCGTTCGGACGCAACCGCATCCTGACGGAGAAGGAAATCAACGCGGTGGTTGATTTCCTGCAGACGCTGTGACGCGCATGCGTGCACATTAGGAGATGATGGACATGACTGACGTCAGATTTTCGGCCACGCGGCGGCTGATCCTGCAGGGTGCAGGCGCGGTGGCGCTGGTCGGCCTCGGCGATCTTCCGTTCCCGGCGCTGGCCGCCGCCAACGACAAATATCCGGAAGAGGCGTTCAGGGCCAAGAGCGAAGCCGACGCGATCAAGGCGCTCTACGGCAAGAGCCCGGAGCCTTCGGACAAGGTCAAGATGGACGCGCCCGAAATTGCGGAAAACGGCGCCGTGGTTCCGATATCGGTGACGACGACGCTTGCCGACGTGACCTCGATCGCGTTCCTGGTCAGCGAAAACCCGGTGGCGCTGGTGGCGTCGTACAAGATTCCGGCCGGCACGCTGCCGAGCATCGCCAACCGCATCAAGATGGCGAAGACCAGCAACGTGATCGTGGTGGTGGAAGCCGGCGGCAAGCTCTACAGCGCCAACAAGGAAGTCAAAGTCACCGTCGGCGGCTGCGGCGGATAGCGCGTGATCCGGAAAAGTGGATA
>CADEDX010000507.1 GCA_902826195.1 uncultured Bradyrhizobium sp.
GCTGGGTCCACGACCCGTATTTCCAGTTCTTCACCGGAGAAGAGTTTTTCCAGCATATGACCTGCCCCTGCCGATTTCCTCCAGTTGAAGTTAGAGTCCGGCCATCTAAAGGACGGACAGATGAAGCGAGCCAGGTTTACGGAAGAACAGATTATCGGCGTGCTGCGTGAGCATGAGGCAGGTGCGAAGACTGCCGATTTGGCGCGGAAGCATGGCGTCTCTGAAGCGACGCTGTACAATTGGAAGGCCAAGTTCGGCGGGATGGACGTCTCCGAGGCCAAGCGGTTGCGGCAACTGGAGGACGAGAACGCCAAGCTGAAGAAGCTGCTGGCCGAGCAGATGCTGGATGCTGCGGCGCTGAAGGACCTCGTGGGAAAGAAGTGATGACGCCCGCAGGGAAGCGGAAAGCTGTCGTCCATCTGCGCGAGACATTCGGGATGAGCGAACGGCGGTTGTGTAAAGCCACCGGATGCTGCCGCTCTATCGGGAAGAGAAGCTGATGGTGCGTCGCCGTGGTGGCCGCAAGCGGGCGATCGGGACAAGGGCGCCGATGCTGGTTCCCATGACGCCGAACGACTGAACGACTGGTGGTCGCTCGACTTCGTGTCGGATCAGCTGACCGACGGCCGCCGCTTCCGCTCTGACTGTCGTCGATGTTTGTACCCGTGAGTGCCTTGCGCTAATGGCCGATACCTCGCTCTCCGGCGTCCGCGTGGTGCGGGAACTGGACCGGCGATGATCGAGCGCGGCAAGCCCACGATGGTGGTCAGCGACAACGGCAGCGAACTCACCAGCAACGCCATCCTGGTGTGGGCCGACCAAAGCCGTGTCGCGCGGCATTACATCGCGCCGGGTGAACCCATGCAGAACGCCTTCATCGAGAGCTTTAACGGCCGGCTGCGGGATGAGCGGATGAGCTGTTGAACGAGACGTTTTCACGTCACTGGCACAAGCCCGCGTCACACTTGGATGTTGGCGGGCCGATTACAACATTACAACGACACACGACCATACTGCTCGGATCGGGTGGAGAACCCCGTCCGAGTTCGCGATGACCTGCCACCCGCGCGGGGATCTGGCGCCGGTCCTTTTTTGGTGAGCGACCTCAATATTGAATTTGTCCGGGCTCCATTCGCCGATGCTGTGAAGGTGCTTCTTGCCACGTAACGCCTCACTGCAACGCCTCAATCGATGCCAGCCGTCTCCTCAGCTCCTCAGCCTGCTCTAGGAAGAGGCAAACGCAGCGCGCGCAGAACGCCTTACTGCTTCAAGGGCGCGCATCGCCTGCTGGGCGTCCCGCGCGAGCCTGATCAAGCTTGCGGGTTGATGCCAAGCTTGCAAATCTCCGGAGGCGAGGGGATGATGGTGTTGAAATGCTGATCAGGGAAACGGCGCTCTGTCGTTTCGGAGCTGACCGCATAGGCGTTCCGGAGCTTCGTCATTTTGGCCGGACGTGCTGCCATGTGATGCGCGCCAGGAGATTCTACTCCAATGGGTTCTTCGATATTGACCAAGCCTTTTCCACTTGTATCGGATTTGTTTTTTGTGACTGCCCTGCTGGTTCTAGCCGGCGCGATCGGGGACCGGATCTTACGAATTCTCGGCATTTCGCAAAACGAACTGGCAATTCCCGAGCGGGTTGCACTTTGCGGCGCATTGGGTATCGGAATTCTCCAGTACGTCTTTTTAGTTCTGGGGGCGCTCCACGTTCTCACGACCGCCTCGGTAGCTCTGACTTTGTTGGCACTGTTGGTCATGTTTGGCCCCCGTATCGTCACGAGCGGAGTGCGCTGTGCGCGGGGCCTTCGGCTGGCACATTGGGAACTGACAGCAAGTGTGCTTGCTGTTGCAATTGTTGTCGTGCTCGGCATTGCTCTGATCCTGGCAGCGACACCAATTACCGATCCGGATGGAGTGGGCTACCATGTAGCTGCCTTGAAGTGGTGGATGGAGGCGCAGACCCTCATAGCGCTTCCTACCTACATTCACACTTACTCGCCCATGGGGGGCGAGGCCGTAATGGGACTGGGCTTCGCCGTTTGGAGTGATACGTCAGTAAAGGTAATCCACTGGGCGTTTGGGTCTCTGACGCTGGTGGCTCTTTACGGAGCGGGCTGTCGGCTGACCAACCAAATTGGGGGACTTGTAGTGGCGGGGGTCTTTCTCGCCTTTGCCTTCCCGCTGTACTCGTGGGCCTACATCGATCTGGGTGTTGCTCTCTACGTGGCGACCGCGTGTTTGGCTTGGGTGCACTGGCACCAAAGCAATGACGTGCGCTGGCTTCGCACGGCGGCGCTATGCGCGGGGTTCGCCGCAACATTCAAGCTGACCATGGTGCTCTTTGGCGCAACGCTGATCGCTCTTTCGGTTCCCGCGCTGCTTCGGCGAGGATCAGCCTCCACGGTGATTCGCGAGTTGGTCTGCATTGGCGCACTTGCCGGAACCCCCATTTTGCCCTGGCTTATCCGAACCTGGATTCTGACCGGCAATCCGGTCTATCCGTTCCTACACACAGTCTTTCCCACGCCTTATTGGTCCGCTGATGCGGCCTGGGCTTTTCGGGAGTATTTTCAACACTACAATTGGGGAACGTCGCATCCTGAGTGGTCGGAGAGTCTGCGGCGCGGTGCCCGGCTCAGTGCCTTCGTATTCATGCTGGTACTGACTGGATGGTGTGGCGTCTTTGTCCGGGACCCCATGCGCCGCAATCTGGCACTTCTCTCTGGTTTGGCGGTGCTAACGCACATCTGGTTTCTAGGCCTCTATGCGCGCTTGACTTTGCCTCTTTGGCCACTGTTCCTGCTGACCGCACTCTCGTTTACCTCGGCCCTGTGGAAGCGGCGTGAAGTGCGCGCCATAGCATCTGCTCTGGCGGTTCTTGCGCTGGTCTTCACCAGCCTCAGGGGCGGTGTTGGTGATATAAAAGATAGTCTTGCCTTCCAGGTGGGAAACCTTACGCGCATAGACTACTTGGGAAAGCGCGGGTTAAATACGGAAATGATTGAGCTCGCCCGTCGTGAAATTCCCCAGGACGCCATTGCGCTCCTCTATCCTGCACACGGATATTACTACAACTTCCGGGGCTTGAACTTCTCGCCCATTGGGCAGCGTCATATCCGCTTCGACACTTGGGAGCACTTCAACGACGATATCGATGCAATGAGAGTAAGCTATCTTATCTGCAACGAGGAGGTACGTGTGCCCCCAGCTCTCCCTATTGATCCTCTTGCAGCCAATGAGCAGGCGTTCTTGAGGCGCTTGACCGCAGAGCGGGCCGAGAAGATTTCTGTCGCAAAAGGCGATGCTATTTGGAGAATACTGCCGCGAACCTGATGGCGCGAGTGACTGGCGATCCCCTCAGGTTATTTGGGATCTTGAGGCTTCCAATCGGGCCTCGTTGCGTCTGGGAATACGATGAAGCGACGAGCTGTGAAATTGAGCACCAGCCCGATCGCCGTTGCAATGACCTTAGCTAGCCAAGGCGGGCTGCCAAATGAAACGAATCCGACCGTGATGTACATGTCGATGATGCCGATAACAGACACCACAACAAAATACACCACGAGCTCGGCGGGCGTCCGCCATTTGGCATTGTGTCGAAAGATCAGCTTGATCGATAGGAAGTAGTTGACCAGCGCGGCGATGAAGAACGCCGTCAGTGCGGCTGCCGACACGTTGACGCCAGCGCCGTGCATACCGACGAACACCAATAAATTGACAATGGCCGAAAAGCCCCCGATGAACAGGTAGAACAGGAACTGAATTGCGATCGGAACGTTAGAAAGATTGTATTTGAGGATGCAGTACAGGGCACGCCAAGCGTCTCGCAGTCCGATCTTCTTACCTTCGGCGTAGGTTCGACCGCGGTATGAAATACCCATTTCGTACACCCGGAGCCTCATCTGGGCGACTTTGGCTACGACCTCCGGTTCAAACCCAAATCTATTTTCTTCAATTGTGATGCTTTGGATAATTTCGCGACGAAAAACTTTGTAGCACGTCTCCATGTCCGTGAGGTTGAGATCGGTGAGCATGTTGGAGAGCGTCGTCAAGATGCGATTCGCCAAAGAGTGCCAGTAGTAAAGAACACGGTGATAGCCATGCGAAAGGAAACGCGACCCTAGCACGACGTCTGCTTCTCCAGCACGGAGCGGGACAAGCAACCGCACCAAGTCTCGGGGGTCGTATTCCCGGTCGGCGTCCTGAATTGCCACGAAGTCTCCCGTGGCTGCTGCGATACCTGTGCGGAGCGCCGCACCCTTGCCCTGGTTCTTCTCATGGTGACGTAGAAGCATGCCCGGAACGCGCTCTGCGAGGCGACGTGCAATGGCCAAGCTCCCATCCGTCGAGCAGTCGTCGACGACAATCAGCTCAAGTTCAAGGCTTTCACTCTGGATCGCGAGCACGCTATCCACGCAGCTTTCAAGGGTCCTCTCCTCGTTGTAGCAAGGGATGACTATGCTAAGCTTTACACGCTCAAATTGCGCTTCAATGGCGGGGGCCTGCAATTCAAAACTCGCTGCAAATGCCACGGCTAAGAGGTTCCCGTGCGGACGACAAGCTACAAAGTCTAATCCCGTAGAATTTAAAATTAAAACTTAGCGAGAACGTGACAAGTGGTTGGCAAGACATTTGAAAGACCGGTCAGCTCTATAGATTGTTGCCAAGTGTCAGGAGTTATAGTGGGGCAGGATAGCACCTAGTAATCCAATTGTCGTACTTAAGTTTAACATATACGTCGTCGTAAACTATTTAATGTTATTCGCGTTTAGGCCCAGTGTCCAACGAAAACATATGGCTTTGCCTTCATCGTTAACGTTCAAGGCGCAGTCCGCACTTCAGCTCGCAGCTTCCACCATGAGCGCTTGACCCGCTCAAAGTGATCGAGGGCCACTTTTCGACCACGCTATCGGGTTCGAGATCCTCTGCTTTTATCCGGCTCGAAGGCATCTCTCTTGTAGGAGTAGAGTCGTGGGTCGAGTGGTCTGCCCCGAGGATACCTGCGCGGTCGGATGGCCTTGGTGATGCACGGGACGTGGCCGCTGATCCAGGCCTTGAAGCGGTCTGGATAGGTGTGGCCGTGATAGCCCTTGTGGATGTGAATGCGGTGGACCGTAAGTTTGCATACGACGAAGACCGCCGGATTGTCGCATGCGCGCGAACACGGCGAGC
>CADEDX010000508.1 GCA_902826195.1 uncultured Bradyrhizobium sp.
GTCAGGACACGAATGATCGCCGTGCCAGTCACGTTGTGGGTCAGATAGAGCGGATAGGTGATCAGCCCGAGCGTCCTCAAATAAGCCGGCGCTTCAGCAGAAGCGGTTGCGGCAACTTGCCGCCGGTTCTTGTTCGCGGCGATGCCGATGAGCAGCACCGCCGCAGCCCAGACGAGGATCGGCAAGAAGACCGGTTCATCCGAAATGGCGGGTATCGCTTTCAAGAGGAAGTCGGAGAAATAGTAGATTTCGGCACATCCCGACAGGCATGTCACGGCCACCGCAACCCATTCGCGGGTCGTCAGCGTTCTATTCGCCGACATGAACAGCCAGATCCCGAGCGCGAAGAAGCAGCCATGGTTCAACATCCACGTTGCACCCGGTACGCGGAACATCATGACCATCCAGTAGAGCATGTTGGATTCAAACGCACCCGACAGCACCACCATGGAGAAGGCGTTGAACGCGGCGCTATAGATCGTCAAACCCCAGGCCAGATGCCGCAGCGTGACTCTCTTGGTGAGCAGCGTGCAAAACACCAGCCCATAAAAGGCCATTTCCGCGGCCAGCGTCCAATAGACAGCGTCAAGCCACTTGCCGTTGATCCCCTTCGGAATGAGCAGCATGGCCTGTAAGTAGGGAAGGATAAGCTCGGATGCTTTCTCGCGCAGAAAGATGAGCAGAATGATGAAGCTCAAGGTGGAGGCAATCCAGACCGCCGGATAAAGCCGCAGTGCACGCCCGAACAGAAACTCTTTCGGGGAACACTTGCTCGCGGAGTTCGCGATGACGAAGCCGGAAATAACAAAGAAGATTTCAACGCCCACCCAGCCGAACCACGTGTACGGCGCGGCGTTCGGAAATTGAACGTCGGCGGCGAAGAGATGCTCAAAACTCTGGGGGGCGCCGATCGAGGCGCCGGCCCAGGAATAGAACATCAGGTGAAAGACCGCGACGAACAGAGCTGCACCGAAGCGGAGCGGGTCGAGTAAGGAGAAATGGTTTTTCACGGGAATTCACCAGGTTCATGGAGCAATCCCGTTGCAAGTACTGGGTCCGTTCAGCAGGCTCTTTGACGAACGTCACACAAGCTTTTCGCCCCTAGAAAGCGCAGGCCGTCAGCTCCGGGGGCCAGGGCGAGTTCGTTCGATCACTTGGTCGGCGTGGGCTCGTAGCGGCCGCGTTCAACGTGCGGCCCGATATCGATCATGCCGAGATCGACGAGCGTGCGATGGAATCGGCGCTTCCGCAGGGAAGGCGACGCAAAGTAGGTTTCCCGGCACTGCTCGAGCAGGCTGGCGCGGGTGGCGAATATCGGATCGAGCGGCAGCCCGGCCTGCTGCAGCGCGATGGTCCCGAGGAAGGCAATATCGAGATCCGCGCCCCGTCCCGCGGCGAGGCGGTCGGGATCCATGTTCAGCGACTCGATCGCGTAGAACGTTCGGAATGCGCGCCGCGCGTCGTCGGGCAGTCCGAGTTGCCGGTCGATCCGCTTCGCCAGCACGGGCTGGTGATCGCCATAGTGCACGATGAGAACAGGCCGTTCGGGGAAGTTCGCGGCCAGCGCGAGCCTGAGCCGTTTCCAGGTCGAGGCGGTCTCGGCGAGCCGCGCGTAGTACTCGGCATATTGCGCATCCGGGAGGCTCGAGGCGGCAAAGGCGCGTTGCGTCTCGAACTGTCCGGGCGCGGCGAGACTTCGATCGTGAGGGCCGTGATTGAAGTTGGTCAGGGCATAGAGAAACCTGGGCGCGGGGTCGCCAGCGATTCCTTTCGTGAAGGCGGCGATCGCGGCTTCGAGAAAAATGGCGTCGGAGTTGGTCGTCTCAAACCGGCGGACGTCGAATGGGGGAGGAAAATCGTCGGAAAAGATGCGTTCGGCAATGCCGATCGAACGATAGAATTCATCGTAGCTAAGAAAATTGCGGCGGCAGCTCGACGCCAGCATGGTTCTGTATCCAAGCGCCGTCAACGCATGGGGAAGGCTGCTGTGAAAGCGGCCCGCGCCCTGCTTGAAAAGGGTGTAGGCATTCGAGCCGAAGCTGGCGCTGGAAAGACCGGTCAGCAGGCTGAATTCCGACTGCCACGAACCGCCGCCGAAAATGTCGACGTTCAGGGTTCCGTGGAGGCCGTTCGCGGGCGACAGAAACGCTTCGACGGCAGGCTCGACCGGAAGCCCGAAAATGCGGGGATCGAAGATCGATTCATGCTGGATCACGATGATGTCGGGGTAGTCGGCGGTGCGCGCTGGGACTGCCGGCATCAGCGGCAGCGGATCGTTCGCGATATCGCTCAGCGCCAGGCCGCCGGCCTGCCGCCAGGAATGCGGATCGATCAGCGAGGCCATGAAGGTCGAATAGAAGCACCTTCGCTGGTCCTTGGTTCGCTGAAAGGCAATACCGCCGCCGCTCAGCCGATAGGCAATGACGACGCAGACCAGCGTCAAGCCGAACAGATAGACGCTGGCGTCCTGAGTAACCGGCGACCCGGTGCCGTGGATCAGGGTCGCGATGACGGCCACGATGAAGGCCGCAGTGCCGCTGAGAACGGCCAGAACGGCGCGCGGGTACTGCGAGACGAAAAAGGGAGCGGTGCCTGCAAACAGCAGCGGGAGGTCGGTGACCGTCAGCTTCAGCGCGCTGTAATCATGTTTGATGGTCGAGGCGGCGGTGACCGCGGCTGCCAGCAGACCGGCCAGTAGTATCGCCCGTTCAAAATCGCCGACGAAGAACGAGATTGCCGCCGCGCTCAGGAACAGCGTCGCGATCGCGAATGGTAGGTGCTCCGCGCTGCGCTCGGCCAGCAGGATGACACCGATTGCCGCCAGCAGGATCAGAGTCAGGACCATGCCACCATGGTAGCCGGAGACGGTCGGAATACAATGAGCGACTCGCAGGGGACGTCGACCGCCCTCACCGCACGCGTCTAACGGATGGGTTGGAAGGCAAGGCCGGAGATACTTCGACGATCATAGCGCCCCGCTGTTTCCTGGGGCACGCCGGCCGTGAAGGCGGCGGGCCATGGATGGCGTGGCTTTTTGGCGTTCAGGGAGCGTCCGGCGTGATCTTGTTCCAGGCTTCGTAGAGGTCCTCGCCGTCGTCGCGGGCGCGAAGTCCCTGCAGCTTCATCTCGCGCTGGTCCACCGGGCGCGCGATTTCGACATAGCCACGCTCGGCGGAAAGCCCATAGGGCGCGCCGTCCTCATTGGAATAGGCGTAATAGACTTTTTCAACGCCCGACAGGTACATCGCGGTCAGGCACATCGGGCAGGGGTACCCGCTGGCATAGACGGTGCAGCCGGAGAGATCGGTGCTACCCAGCGCCTTGGCGGCGGCGCGGACGGCCTGCATCTCGGCATGCGCGGTGGGATCGCAGAGGTCGTCGACCTGGTTGACGGCGCTGGCGACGATGTTTCCGTGCCGCGTGACCACCGCGCCGAAAGGCGCGTTGGTGCGCCGCCGGACATTTTCCTTTGCCAGGCGGATCGCGTCGATGAGGTGTTCTCCTGCCTTGGAGTCCTCGACCATTCCGGCCTCCCTTGGTCTCAACTGCCGTGATAGGTGGAAAAGAACCACGGCGAGCACAGCATGGGTACGTGATAATGCTGGGCGGCGTCAAAGATGGCAAAGCGTACCGGCACCACGTCGGAAAGCCCGCCGGCCGCCTTGAAGTGATCGCCGACATGGAAGCGCAGTTCGAACCGCCCGGTGCGCGCGGATGCCGCCGGCAGGATCGGCGTGTCGGTTCGCCCGTCCGGATTGGTGCGGGCTTTGTTGGCAGGGTCGGCGGCTGGTCGGCATGTCGCTTCCCGCCCTGATCTGGCGGCTGCAGGCGCCCATCTGCTACGCTGGCGGCTGCACAATATGGGGCCCAGGCCGATGGTCGCGCAGGCATGGACTACCGGCTCACGTCGGCTAACGGGCTTTTGGTGAAGAGGCCGCTTGCGCCGAATTGCGCCGAGCGCTTATCCTTCAAACGCTCCGCCAGCGATACGAGCCACTGAGCGAACTGCTTAAGCTTCATTTCGAAAGGGACCGCGATCACAGAAATGCGATCACGTTCGAGGCCGCCACGGCATAGAAACCAGGCAAGCCGCACCCTCCTTAACACCGACTTGACGAAATACATGACAGTGTAGTGTATCAAGTAAGCGTAAAGGAGTAACCGGCGGCTATCCTGATCGCATTGCCAAAATGCGTCACTTTCGTTCTTTGTGTTGAGGCGACGATCGACCCGACGAAAACAACCAGGGCAGGGTAGGTGAGGATATTGTATTCCTTACCCGGCGTGACCGTCACAGCATATGCCAGGATCAAAACGGAAAGGGCGAGGCTACTCGCCCAACGCGGCGGGCAGTATCTCGAGAGCGCAAGATAGAGTGCACCGCCGCCAAGCCACAAATAGGAAAGCCCGTAGCCGACGCCATCATCCTGCAGCGCTGCAGTCAGGAAATGATATGGGACCTGGCTGAAAAACAGAGCTAGCGGAATTAGGTAAAGCCATTTGCCGTGCCGCTTGGCGATGAAGAAGGCTGCGCCGACGAACATATAAATATGCCATTCGATTGCCAGAGTCCAAAGAGGACTTGCTGATCCGAATGCAGACCATCGCAGGCTGTTCTCGAAGACCCCGCGGTAGCTTTCCAGCATGAACACATTTGCAAGCAGGGTTTTGAAGGTTGTGTAGAGTGCCAGTTCAGGCGCCGCGACCAGCCAGTCAACGACAGCAACGAAGAACAGGGCAGGCTAAAGCCCCGAGTAGATGCGCGCAAAGCGATCGACGAAGTAGCGATCAAACCCATACTCTGGATTTTTCGAATTCCGCAGCAGCGTCGCCGTTATCAAGAAGCCGGATATGACGAAGAAATAGCAGCACGCCGATGTTCTGCATCCATGGTACAAACGGCGGCTTTAACCAATCGCCCACGCCGAAAAACAGCATCGCGTGGCCCACGCATACCATCTGCGCAGCGACGGCTCGCAGAAGATCAAGGGCGATCGATGTATCGTTCTTGGATGGATTGAAAGTAAGCATTTGCCAGCCTAATGCGGCAAACTAGCGGCGACGTGTGGGTGAGTAAACCGGAAGTTACCGCAAAAGCCAAAGACGAACATACCTCAACAGGGCACACGTTTTCGACGATCTATAACGTCTACCCCGCCGATATG
>CADEDX010000509.1 GCA_902826195.1 uncultured Bradyrhizobium sp.
CGAGTGCAAGAAGTAGGACGAAGCGGCTGGACTGGCTGATGCCGAAGGTCGCGTGGTTTGAAGAAAGTCCATGAGTGGGGCGCGGGGGGGGGGGTCGCACCCGACATTTGTTTGGGCAAGTCTTGCAGCCGCAACATGATGTTTTGACGTCACGGCGCATTCCAAGATAGGGTGTTTCGGTCAGAATCAATTGGGCTGTGTCAGGGGATGTTTTCGTTTCGCACCAAGTCTGGAACTAGATTTCGGTCCGCTGGTCGCGATCACGAGACAGACGAACAACGTCTAGCAGCCATCGAAAGCGCGGTTCGCGAAGCGTTGGTGGCTGCCGAGCGCGAAAAATCCGCCCTAGGCCAGCGCCTTGATCAGGCCCGAACCATGGCGACGATTTTGGCGGGTACGGATACGTATGAGCACGAGACCCGACTGCCGGAAAGGAGCGCCGGACTTGCCGAGAGCGAGGCCGAAATGAGCAGGGCCGAAAATCGCTTGTTGGACCTCGATCGGCACATTTCTAAATTGAAACGGATCGAAGGGGAGATTCTCGCCGGAAGCGGCACTTTGGAGCCGACAAGGTCGTAAGCTACCCCAAGTCAAGTACTTCAAGAGCGGCCTGACGAATCGAGATTTCCGGAGAATGCAGTACAGTAGACTGACGGCATTATGGACGAAAACTCTCTTTCGCCAAGTCGCTGGGTGAAATCGTAGCCGTCGGCCCTTCGCCGCTGGCCTCTCGTCCAGCGACATCTGGCCGGCGCAACTGTTGGTCGGCATTACGGGAACGCGCCAACAGTCGCGAAATTGCCCGGTTGGACCAGAATGCCGCTCCTGCGCGCAAAAACAACCCAAGCGTAAAGCCGACATTGAGCATTACCAGCGGGCCGAATGTACCTTGTATTCCCCAACCGGTCATCTTGGTTGATAGCAGTTGTGCCACCACTGACACCATCAAAACCGCGAGCCCGGCGGGTATCAGAATGTGCACGCTGAAGCGCAGGCCAATGGCGGTCCCAAACAGGGCTACCGCAGCCATCAGCAATGCTACCGTTTGCTCCATCGTCCGCCCCTTACCTTCGGGCCAAGCCAAAACACGCGAAGCAACTCCGACAACAGCGTTTGGCGTGAAGTCTTAGGTACGCCTCGTCGAGGACAGCACCGACACGCGAAAGCATTCGCCGAGCTCCCATCGATCACAGAACATGCCGCCTAAAGTTCGACGACTCTTGAGCTGGAGATCACAAACTCGGTACATGACCGCGGATCGGCAATTATTCGAAATAGGAGCAGGCCAATAGCCGCCATCGAATCAACAATATCTAATCGTGGTTCCAAGACCTTACAAGATCAAGATTGCGCCGCCGCGGAAGTCGCCAGAATATAACAAAAAGCAAATGCTCACGGTTCCCACGGCGGTGCTGTCCGCAAGGTCCGCGTGATTGCTGCCCGCTGATCACTTTGATGGTATTTTAGTAGTCAATAGGTCAATGCTCGCCGACGAGGACGCTTGCAGCCGAAGGTACAGGACTTTCTTTTGCACCGCATGCGAGGAGGAATCATAACAACTTGTAATATCCAAGCAAGGGAGAGGGGCGGGGGCGCCGCGTGGGCATGATGCGTTTGTCTCGTGGCGGACACGCGCGGTTTACCGCAACAGATTCCGAAAAGCCCGCCAGTCCCCCTCGATCGTCTCAAAGCCACTGAGCCTTTCACGCAACGCAGGCGACAAACTCGCGATGAACGCCGATCGGTGACGCCTGTCGTAGGTGAAGTGCCCTGTAAGCCCAATGGCAGGACAAGCGGCAAGAACAAAAACACCTCCTATGACATATAATACTCCCTTTGGAACCAGCGCCTATCGGCCGCGCCTTGTGCCAGGATTGACCTTGTCGAAGAATTTCCAACAGAAGGATTTAGAGTCCGCCTGACGAAGGACGGACAGATGAAGCGGAAGCGGTTTAGGGAAGAGCAGACAGTGCGGTTTTGAAGCAGCACGAGGCCGACGCGAAGACGGCCAATCTGGCTCGCATGCACGGGATCTCGGAGGCGACGTTGTAAAACGCGGTCGACTGGCACTTCATCGCACCGGGCACGCCGATGCAGAACGCCTTCATCGAGAGCCTCAACGGCCGGATGCGCGATGGATTCTTGAACGAGACGCTGTTCTTCGGGCTCGACGACACCAGGCGCAGGCTCGCTGCTTGGATCGCCAACTACAGCAACGAGCGGCCGCATTACTCGCTGAGATACCAGACCCTGCGGCCTTGCCGCCAGCCTCACCGGAACCGGCGATCGGCTGGGCAACCCCCGACCCACTCCGCCAACGCCCGTTGCTCACCCCGCACCACTCGGCGTACAACCCACTCGGACTCTAATGCTGCTGGGTGGAACTTCGGTGGCAGGTCAGTATGCCGAAGCTGGCTTTGAGCTTGACTTCTGAGGCTCGCGTGAGTCTGCGACCTCATTTTGGACGCCGGTTCTCACTTGCACCTCGCGGTCCGCATGACTGGCCATTCTTCGTTGCAGATTGTTCGAGATCACGAACTAGCCTTCGCAATTGTTGCAAAATGTAATACTGCTCTGCCAATTCGCTAACCGATTTGGATGGCCTTCGCGGTCCGCGTTTTTCTTTCGTGGCGTTCATTGGATCGACCGCTGCTATCCGATTCAATAAAGCCGTTAAGCGGGGCTGATCGCCTGACAGCTTCGGTGGTGTGCCGGACATTGTAGGGCAACCATTCGGTGAGGCGACTATAGGCAGCTTTGTTTCCATCGCAATGAAAGTCGCCCATTAACCTGAATGTTCGCGCGGAAGGTTGGTTCCGTAACCAACAGACCGCCGCGAAGCATCGAGGAGGCGGGCTTTCGACGCCGGTGCGGCGTCCAATTTCAGCACGTCCCGCCTCAAGTTCGAGCCGGAGATGGGCGAGCAGATCTGATCCCGCTAGAGCTTCCGTGTGATTCAGTAGCGCGTCTTGACATCAGAACGGAACACCCGCTCGACATGGTGGTTCAGCGCCTTCAGGACCCCGATGCGGGCAAGCGTGGTGTCACCGCCGCGTCGGCACATCAGCGCCTCGATCGCCGTTTGCCTTTCCGTCAATCGGATACGTTCTTCGGCAGCTTCGTGACGTACTCGGCCGCGTCCTTTCGCGTTAGTAGCTTCCGGCCGTAGGGCAAATGATGGGATCCCGCGAACGGGTCGACCAGGCCTGCAAAAGCCTTTAGTTGAATGAGGGCGGGACCCTAGACTTGTCGCAAGGTGCGCAGGCCGAAGCAGTTGGCCATCTGCGCGACCTACAGTCACGCTAGACCTGATTAAGCTGGCCGCTATGAAACGCATGAATTAAGCCTGATGCCGTCGGGAAAGTTAAAACTTCAAACCAACGCAAATGGAAGTCTCTTCCCTTCCAGTGCGCCCGTGCCGATCCACAGTAATGAACTAGGTCAGGTCCGGCGGCTCGCACTGGCGCTAAAGTGCTAAGACACAGGTCGGTTCACGCTGCAGGCCCTATGTTGGGGGATCCCGAGGCGGTTAGGTTGCGTGAAAGTTTAGGTATGACGCAAAAGATGATTCTGATGTTGTTGCTAACAGCATGTACGGTTGCAGCCATCGCGACAAGCAAAGCGAGCGCTCAAGCGTCGTCTGTGCAGGACAACGTCGCGTGCTACAACGTGATCACCGGTCGCACTTTCTCGGCGCCCGAATGTGACCTCCGCGTTTGCCGTGGCAGGGACGGATCAGCCAGACCATTTTCTGGAGTTCAAGGTCATTATGGCGATGGCTATGGGCCGTGTATTCGTCCGCGAGAAGAAGGCGAACGCGACAGTGAGATTGACTGTAAATTCGGTCCCGGTTTCCTGGTGAGTCGAGGCAAACCCGTTCAAGCGTTTTCATCACCGATTTGTGCCGAAGCGAAGGTAGAATTTCGTCAATGCCTGAATGGAACGATGCTCGGCAGCTATCAATATCCGAACTGTCAGTAATCTGCCCCGGGCAGCGCTCACCGGCAGCGCCGCCGCGTGGCAGGAGGGACCCGGGCTCGATGCCGGAACGGCGAACGTTATCGACCCAGGTAGCGGCATCCCCGATGGCCCATGGTTCCGCCTGATCGAGGTTGGGGAATGTTGGAATGCCGCGCGCAACTTTGAGAGACGGCGGGGCTCAACTGAGCATGAAACGAGGGTGGTCCGTGACCTGGACCGATGTCGCCCGGAACGGCTTGCAGCTGATGTAAATCGAAACGGACGAACCGAGAAAGGACGAAGATATGGGCAGCCCGCGCGGTTCCTGGGTCAGGTGGACCGCCGGCCTTCGGATGGTGGGGGGCAGGGTGACCGGCGGTCCAAGCCCTGCAGGGGGAAAAGCGGTTTGCGTGAGACCGCAACGTGCAGGACACGGCCATCCTAAGGTAGCGCGCAGAAGCCAAGCAAATTGAAAGCGCTGTTAAGCTAACCACTCAACGTTAATGGAGGGAATCCAGCTATCTTCCGAACAGATGATGCTTCCCCCATCCATGTCGCGATACAGGTGCCTGCACCCAGCGTGGCTGCGACCATCTGGAATTCCAGTGATCAGTCTTAAGGATCGCCCGGTCGAGCGCGTAAGGATCACAGCATCTTTGGCTTCCGATCGTTGTGGTTTTGTGCCCAGCGCGACTAATCGTTTTGGCGCGCAACCCGTGTCTGATCTTAATCTTACCATTTGAAACAGTAAGGGGTTCAATGCGCGAAACTTCCGAATTGGCGCGTGGGCGCCTTTATATGTTTGCTTAGGCTACCTAAGGTTGTTTGGTTCTCCGTCAACCATGAGGCATATCTGACGAAATCATCGCGTGGACAATTCCTTGGAATCTCGGCCCGCACAGCGGGAAAGGTTGCAGCCACCGGCCTTGTTAGCTTACCCATGCTTTCATCCATGTCGAAGAAAGCAGATGCATTGGGTTGGGGCGGTTGGCATGATGATTCAGATGCACCGAACAGTGGTGGCGGTGGCAAGTGTTTCCTTCGCGGAACGTTGATCCAAACGACCGATGGGAAAATTCCCGTTGAGCTGCTGCCGGTTTGATGGACACCAAGATTGGGTGTTTCATACAGCCGGAGGTGGGTCATGCTGCGTATTTCGCAAAAACGGGACAGTAATTTCGCTAACTGACGGACAGCAGTTT
>CADEDX010000510.1 GCA_902826195.1 uncultured Bradyrhizobium sp.
CCTTGCGGTCGAGGATCAGTTCGGAGTTACCGGTGCCCTTGAATTCTTCGAAGATCACTTCGTCCATTCGGCTGCCGGTATCGACCAGTGCGGTCGCGATGATCGTGAGCGAACCGCCCTCCTCGATGTTCCGCGCGGCGCCGAAGAATCGCTTCGGCCGCTGCAACGCGTTAGCATCGACACCGCCGGTCAGCACCTTGCCGGATGACGGCACCACGGTGTTGTAGGCTCGGCCCAGACGCGTGATCGAGTCGAGCAGGATCACCACGTCGCGGCCGTGTTCGACGAGCCGCTTGGCTTTCTCGATCACCATCTCGGCGACCTGGACGTGCCGCACCGCAGGCTCATCGAAAGTCGACGATACGACTTCGCCCTTCACCGAGCGCTGCATGTCCGTGACTTCTTCCGGACGTTCGTCGATCAGCAGAACGATCAGATAGCATTCCGGATGATTGGCGGTGATCGAGTGCGCGATGTTCTGCATCAGCACCGTCTTGCCGGTGCGTGGCGGCGCCACGATCAGCGCACGCTGGCCTTTGCCGATTGGTGCTACGATATCGATGACACGCGCGGAAAGGTCTTTGCGCGTCGGGTCTTCGAGTTCGAGTCGGAAGCGCTGGTCCGGAAACAGCGGCGTCAGATTGTCGAAATTGACCTTGTGCTTCGACTTTTCCGGATCTTCGAAATTGAGCGTGTTGACCTTCAGCAGAGCAAAATAGCGTTCGCCTTCTTTCGGACTGCGGATGTGGCCTTCGATGGTGTCGCCGGTACGCAGGCCGAAGCGGCGGATCTGCGACGGCGAGACATAGATGTCATCGGGGCCGGGCAGGTAGTTGGCATCCGGTGAGCGAAGAAAGCCAAAGCCGTCGGAGAGAACCTCGACGACGCCCTCGCCGATGATGTCGATTTCCTGGATCGCGAGCTGCTTGAGAATGGCGAACATCAGCTCCTGCTTGCGCATGGTGCTGGCGTTTTCGACCCCGTTCTCTTCCGCAAACGAGACGAGCTCGGCCGGCGTTTTCGATTTGAGGTCCTGGAGTTTCATTTCCCGCATTGGGGTGGTCCTGTGGAGTGTTCTTTAGGGGGAGGAGTGCGAGGTGGCTCAAGGAAAAAGCGGACGTGAAAAATGGATGGTCCGCAGGTCTAAGCAAGGAAAGCGCCGGTAAGGCTTCAAACCTGATGCGGCGGCCGGTCCAGTGAAGGAAGCCGGAACGCAGCCACATCCGCCTGCGTGGGGTGGGATTTCGACAATATAGAAAATCGGCAGCTGCTTCGCAAGCAGGGGTGAAAGCGCTGGATGGAGGAAAAATGAGGCTAGAATGGCTTTACGATCACCAGAATGACGGCGAGGATCATCACCGCGGTAGGTACCTCGTTGATAATTCGATAGAATTTGTGGCTACGGGTATTTTGGTCGCCGGCGAAATCCTTCACCCAGCGGGAAAAAAGGCCGTGGACGGCCGACAGCGCCAGAACCAGCGTCAGTTTGGCGTGAAACCAGCCGGCCATATACCAATGCCCGGCCCAGGCCAGATACAGCCCGGCCAGCCAGGTGACCACCATTGCCGGATTGATGATCGCCTTCAGCAATCGCCATTCCATCACCTTGAAGGTTTCGGACTGCTTCGATCCGACCTCGGCATCGCAATGATAGACGAACAGCCGCGGCAGATACAGCATGCCGGCCATCCAGGAAATCACCGCGATCACATGCAGCGCCTTGATCCACGGATAGGCGGTGATCGTGATCCACTCGTACATTGCAGTCGCCAGACCTTGCTCGTCGCCGGAACATTCCACGCGCTGTCAGCGTTGCGAAGAAGCTCTGCCAATCAGGGCGCCATACTTATCCGCAATGCACCGCTTCTCTAAACTAATAATTTTAGAATCTTAGGTTTGAGTCTAAGTGACCGTGATTATGACTCACACAAAACAATCCCGCATCTTTGCGAAGCTTGTTCACAGCCGTCCCCGATTTCCGCCGGACATGGCTCTGTCCCTATAACGCCACGCCGATCAATTGTTTGCGCTGTTTCGTGGCCAGCTTATAAAGAGACAAGTCCACAGCTTCCCACTATGATGTCGATTGCTCGGTAGACTTGTCCTCGCATGCGGGCCTGTGAACAAAAGTATGGGTTATCCCGGAGGCGGCGAGGCGGGGCCGGATAGTGCGGGTATGGTCCACAGGATTCACAGGATTACACAGGGGTTCGGGTGCCCACGACCGGCAACTATTTTCATCTTCATCTGGTCTCCGACTCGACCGGCGAGACGCTGATCACGGTGGCGCGCGCGGTGGCCGCGCAATACGCCAACGTAACCGCGGTCGAACATGTCTATCCGCTGGTGCGCAGCCAGAAGCAGCTCGACCGCGTGCTCGACGAGATCGAGGAAGCGCCGGGCATCGTGCTGTTCACGCTGCTGGAAAAAGACCTGGTCGGCCGGCTGGAAGCCAAGTGCCGGGACATCAACATTCCGAGCTTGTCGATCATCGGCCCAGTGATGCAAATGTTCGAAGCGTATCTAGGCGCGGCAACGACGGGCAGGGTAGGGGCCCAGCACGTTCTTAATGCGGAATATTTCAAACGCATCGACGCCTTGAACTACACGATGATCCATGACGACGGTCAGCATGTCGAAGGCCTGGAAGATGCCGACGTCGTTCTCGTCGGCGTGTCGCGCACCTCGAAGACGCCGACCTCGATCTATCTCGCCAACCGCGGTGTCCGCACCGCGAACGTGCCGCTGGTGCCGGGCATTCCGCTGCCGCATCAGCTCGAGACCCTGAAGAAGCCTCTTGTCGTCAGCCTTCACGCGACGCCGGAGCGGTTGATCCAGGTCCGGCAGAACCGGATGCTGAGCATGGGCTCCGATAATCATAATGACGATTACATCGATAGGCAGTCGGTGACCGACGAAGTCGCCTATGCCCGCAAGCTGAGCGCCAAATTCAGCTGGGCGCAGCTCGACGTGACCCGCCGCTCGATCGAGGAAACCGCCGCGGCTGTGCTGAAATTGTTCACCGACCGGCAGCGGCAGCGGCTAGCAGAGTGATGTTTTCGCGATGACCACCATCTGGCTTGCCCCGCAGCCGCCGATCCTGGCCACGCAAAGCCGCGCGCGAAAAATGCTGCTCGCCAATGCCGGCATTTCTTTCGATGCCATGCCCGCCGATATCGATGAGCGTTCGGTGCAGAAAAATTCCGGCCTGTCTGCCCCTGGTGAGATCGCCGCACTGTTGGCGCGCGAGAAGGCGGGCTTCGTATCGGCCGCAAATCCCGGCCGATACGTGGTCGGCGCTGATCAGACGCTTGCGCTCGGAACCCGGCTGTTCAGCAAGCCGGCCGGCCGAGCACAAGCGGCAGATCAATTGCGGCTGCTCGCCGGCGAGACGCACGAACTGCATTCGGCCGTGGCGGTGGCGCGCGACGGCAAGATACTGTTTTCCGGGGTTTCGATCGCCCGCATGACCATGCGCCCATTGAGCGGCGAGGAGATCGGGGGCTATCTGGATGCGGCCGGCGATGCCGTCACCACCAGTGTGGGGGCCTATCAGCTGGAAGGGCTGGGCGTGCATCTGTTCGAGCGTATCGAGGGCGACCATTTCACCATTCTCGGCCTTCCGTTGTTGCCGCTGCTTGCATTCCTGCGGGGGCAGGGGCTACTCGGTGTCTGAAACGATGCGGCGCACGAAATGCTAGTTATCGGTCTCACCGGCTCGATCGGCATGGGCAAGTCGACGACAGGAAAACTGTTCGTCGAAGCTGGCGTTCCGCTCTACGACGCCGATGCCGAGGTCCACAAGCTCTACGAGGGCGCCGCAGTCCCGGCGATCGAGGCCGCTTTTCCCGGCACGACCTCGAATGGCAAGGTGGACCGGCAGAAGCTCAGCGAACTCGTTGTCCACAATCCCGCGGCCATGAAGCAGCTCGAGCAGATCGTCCACCCCATGCTGGGGGCCAGCCGGCAGAAATTCTTTGAAGAGGCCGAAAGCGCCGGCGCGCCGGTCGTCGTGGTCGACGTGCCGCTGCTCTACGAGACCGGCGGCGAGAAGCGCGTCGATGCCGTGGTCGTGGTGACGACGTCGCCGGAACTGCAGCGCGAACGGGTGCTGGCGCGCGGCACCATGGATGCTGCAAAGCTGGATTCCATCATTGCGCGGCAGGCGCCCGATGCCGAAAAGCGCCAGCGAGCTGATTTCGTCGTGGATACATCCCATGGCCTCGACCCGGTGCGTGCGCAAATCAAGGACATTCTGGCCGAGGTCGTTAAGATGCCGCAGCGGCGGACCTGATTCGCCGAGGCTCCAGCTTCTTTAAGGCCCCATGCGCGAAATCGTCCTCGATACCGAAACCACCGGCCTCGATCCGCTACGCGGCGACCGGCTGGTCGAAATCGGCTGCATCGAGATTTATAACCGCATGCCGACCGGGCAGACGTTCCACCGCTATATCAATCCCGAGCGCGACATGCCGGCCGAAGCGTTTGCCGTGCATGGCCTGTCCAGCGAGTTTCTCGCCACCAAGCCGCTGTTTGCGGAGGTGGTCGAGGAGTTTATCGAATTCATCGCCGACGCGCCGCTCGTCATCCACAATGCTTCATTCGACGTCAGCTTCATCAATGCCGAGCTCGATCGCGTCAAGCGGCAGCCGATCTCGCGCGACCGGCTGGTGGATACGCTGTTGCTGGCGCGGCGCAAGCATCCCGGCGTGTCGAACCGCCTCGACGATCTGTGCTCGCGCTATGCGATCGACAATTCGCGCCGCACCAAGCACGGCGCGCTGCTCGACGCCGAGCTGTTGGCCGAAGTCTATATCGACCTGATCGGGGCGCGGCAGTCGCAGCTGATCCTGGCGTCGGAAACCCGCATTACCGTCACGGGCGGCGTTGGCGAAACGCCGCGCCGGCAACGCGAGGTGCCGTTGGCCCCGCGCGTCAGCGACGCCGACCGCGAGGCGCATCGCGCGTTCATCGCCACCCTGGGCGACAAGCCGATCTGGAATGATTTTCTGCCGGCCGCCGGGTAGGGGCAGGCCAGTCGGTAGGATGGGTTGAGCTCTTCGCGAAACCCATCATGCTTCGGCGATCGGGATTGATGGGTTTCGCAAGGGCTCAACCCATCCTCATATGGGGATTTGAGAGTCAAGGCTGTTCTCCTGGT
>CADEDX010000511.1 GCA_902826195.1 uncultured Bradyrhizobium sp.
TGGTGAAGCGCTGATCGCGCGGCGCGAAGAGTTTCGAACGACCCATGTTCGGCCAGACTTCATCAAGCTGTTCATGGACGGCGTGCCGATGACGCGGACGGCAGCCATGCTCGATGCCTACAAGCCGGACGAAGCAGGGCGCTCCGTCGTGTGCCAATCCTTTCTGCGGCTTCCGGACGTCGTGCATTGGATCGTCAGGGCCGAGACGTTGGGCCTTGGCGTCAAGGTCCACTGCGCGGGCGATGCCGCCGTGCGCGATATTCTCGACGCCGTGGAGATCGTGCGTCGGCTGCGGGGTCCCGGCCCCATGCATCACATCGCTCATGCGAGCTTCATCGATCCTGCCGACATACCCCGCTTTAAGGAACTCCATGTCGTTGCGGATCTGTGCCCGGCTATCTGGTTTCCTTGCGCCATCACGGTCGCAAACAAGGCCGTGATCGACGAGCAGCGTGCCGAGCGGTACTGGCCGAACCGCGATCTCCATGCGGCCGGTGCTTTGATGGCCGGCGGCTCGGATTGGCCGGTCATAGGTCTGCCCGATCCCTGGTTCGGGCTCGAGGGAATGGTGACGCGTCGAAATCCCAGGGGAGGGTATCCGGGTGCGCTCTGGGCCGAGCAGGCCATCGATCTGGCGACCGCGATCGAAATCTACACGCGTAATCCGGCGAAAGCGATGGGGCTCGGTCACATTACCGGAACGATCGAGGTCGGCAAGTCGGCCGATCTCATCGTGCTGGAAAAGAATCTGTTTGAAGTCGAACCCGATCGCCTTTCCGGTACGAAAGTTCTCTCGACCTGGTTCGAGGGCAGGCTGGTGCATGGCGAAGGTTGAGTAGCGCGTGCGCGTCCCGGAGTTGGAGGCGAAGTCTTGCCTGTCCCGCCGCAGCGGATTCAGTCGCGCGAGAACATGTTTTTCAACTGCACCAGAAGCGTGATCAGCCAGGCGGCCGCATACATGCCCGCAAGACCCAGCGCCGTTCGGCGATCAATCAGCGACAGGTTGGTCCACCACCATACCCGGTAGAACCACAACCCCGCCGTGGCTCCGCCCAGCAGGCACACCAGCATCTTGAGGAAGGAGGAATTTGCGACGCCCAATGCGCCGAACAGAAGCGTCGCCGGAACGAGAAACATGGTGCAGGCGGATATCAGGGTCTCGTTCATGGCTGCTCGGGAAATCGGCGAATCGCAAGGCTGGACCCGCATTTTGCCGCAAGGCGTCCCCTTCTGGAAGGACGCCGGTAGCCGGTCCCGCTGCGGCCTATTAGAGCGTTTTCAAGCGAAGTGGATACCGGTTCGCGTCAAGAAAACGCGTTAAAAACAAGAATCTAGAGCCCCGTTCCGATTCAATCGGAACGGATAAGGCTCTAACCTTGCTGCGAGCTGATCTCGCCCCGTTCGATCGTCAGCGTCACGTCGGCAAACGTTTCGAGCAGTTTGGGGTTCGATTCGGTGATCAGCAGCGTGATGTCCTTGTCCTGCGACCGCAGCCTCCGCAGCGCTTCGGCGTAGCGCTGCGCCAGCACGGGCGCGAGGCCCTGAAACGGCTCATCCAGAATGATCAGCCTTGTGCCGAGCATCAGTGCGCGACCGAGCGCCACCATCTTGCCTTGCCCGCCCGAGACCGATCCGGCGGGACGCCGAGCCAGCTCCTTGAGCTCCGGCAGCACCGAGTACGCCCGCTCCAGCCGCCGCCGCGTCTCTTCCGGATTCAGTTTTGCAACGCGGCCGGGCAGCAGGATGTTTTCTTCCACCGTGAAGGCCGAGAACAGACGACGATCCTCGGGGGCGTAGCCGAGACCCAGTCCCGGTCGCCGGTGCGGCGCGATCGGCCCGAGATCCTCGCCGTTGAGGCGCACCGTGCCGGCTGACTTGGTGAACCCCATGATGGTGCGGACGGTCGTGGTCTTGCCGGCGCCGTTACGTCCGATCAACGCGGCGCTGACGCCCGGCTGCAGCGAAAAGCTGACATTGCGCAGCACCGGCGCATCGGCGATCGCGACGTTGACGTTCTCGAAACTCAGCATCGGTGTCATATGCCGATCACCTGCTCACGCACCTTCGGGTCGGCCAGCACCTCCGCCGGCGTGCCGACTTTCTGGATCTTGCCCACGTTCCACACCGCGACGCGGTTGGCGTAGCGCTCCACCATGTCCATGTCGTGCTCGACGAAAACCGAGGTGACCTTCTCCTCGGCGAGCGCCTTGGTGAGAATATCCATGATCGCGAGCTTTTCGGACGATGCAACACCCGACGTCGGCTCGTCCATCAAGAGAAGTTTTGGCTTCAGCGCCAGCGCCAGCGCGATATCGACGAGCTTGCGTTGCCCCTCCGGCAGCTCCCGCGCCGTTCGCTTGGCGTAGGACTTGACGCCGACGAGATCCAGCAGGCGTTCCATTTCCGGCGCTTCGGGCATATGCGAGAGCGCCCGAAGACCCGAGGGATGGCCGCGCCGCGACGCGGCCGCGATCAGCATGTTCTCCATCACGGTCTGGTCGAGGAACAGTTGCGGAATCTGGAAGGCGCGGGCGATGCCGAGTTTTACGATCGTCCGCGGCAGTTGCGCCGTGATGTCCTGGCCGAGGAAGGTGACGGTGCCGGCCTGCGGACGCAGATAGCCGGTCGAGATGTTGAGGAACGTGGTCTTGCCGGCGCCGTTCGGGCCAATGATAGCGAGGTTTTCGCCTTCGAGGACGTCGAGATTGATGCCGTCGGCGGCGATCACGCCGCCGAACCGGATCTGGATGTCTTTTGCAGAGAGCAGGACGTTGGCCATCAATGCCCACCCTGCCTCGCCTGGCCATAGCGCTGGCGGAGGCCGATCAGGCCGTTCGGCGCGTAGAGGATGATGACGATCAGCACGACGCCGAGAATGAGCTGCCAGGAATCCGCCAGATGCGCGGCGGCGTAGAACCGCACGCATTCGAACATCGCAGCGCCTGCGAAGGCGCCGAAAGCATGGGCGCCGCCGCCGAGGATCGCGATGAACACGAACTCGCCGGACTTGGTCCAGAAGCCGAACTCCGGCGTGGCGATCTGCTGGATGATCGCCACCAGCGTGCCGCCGATGCCGCCGAGCAGCGCCGAGATCACGTAGCCGATCAGCAGCACGCGGCGCGCCGACATGCCCAGATATTCGAGCCGGGTCTCGTTCGACTTCATCGCTCGCAGCATGTGCCCGAGCGGGCTGTCGAGATAGCGTTGCACGGCGTAGAACGCGACAATCGCGATCGCGAGGCTGACGTAGAGAATGACGTACTGAAAGGTTTCGGGGGTGAACGTCAATCCGAGCAGGCCGGGGCGGGCGACGCGGATGCCGTCGGCGCCGTTGGTATAATGAAACATCTTTTCCAGCAGCGACCACAGCACCATCGAGAACGCCAGGTTGAGCATGCCGAAGAAGATTTCCCGGTAGCGGACCACGAACAAGCCGACGATCAGTCCAAAGATGGTCGACGATACGCCGCCGAGCACGAGAAACAGCAGGATATCGCCGCCGCCGACAAACTTGCCCCAGAACGCTGCGGCGTAGGCCCCGGTGGCAAAGAACATCGCGTGGCCGAACGACACCTGTCCCGCCTGCAGCAGCAGCACGATGCCGAGCACGACGATGCCCTTGGCGAGAATCAGGGCGAACAGCGTCGCCCAGCTCGCCACGAACAGCGGCGCCACCGCGCTGACCAGAAAGAACACGATCGCAGCGATCGTGATCGGCTTGATGCGGCCCGCCATCATATTTTTCTCACCTGGACGGCCCCGAACAATCCGAACGGACGCACCAGCAGCACCAGCACCATCAAGAGATAGGGCACGAGGACCTCGAACTCCGGCTGCAGATAGATGACGAAGGCCCGCGTCAGGCCGATCATCAGCGCGGTCAGCGCGGTGCCCTCGATCTGCCCGAGGCCAGCGGTCGCCGCCACCGCAAAGGACAGCACGATCATGTCGGCGCCCATGCCGGGCACCAGCGAGGTGGTCGGCGAGGCCAGTGCGCCGCCGAGCGCGGCGAGGCTGGCGCCGATCACGAACGTCACGAAGTAGACCCGCTGGGCATCGATGCCGATGGCGGTGGAGGCTTCGCGGTCCTCCGTGACCGCGAGGATTACCGCGCCGGCGAGGGTATGCCGCAGGAAGTAGCGCAGGCCGAACAGCGTCGCCAGCGCGACGGCCGGCAGCAGGATGACCTGGTACGACGTGTAGCTGACGTTGAACACGGTGATGTTCGGCAGCAGCTTCAACGGTTCGGCGGCGAAGATCGGCTGCACGCCCCAGATCAGGCGCTGTAGATTGTCCATGATCATGAACGCCGCGAACGTGATCAGCAGCTGCAGCACGTCGTCGCGCCCGTAGAGCGGCCGCAGCAGGAAACGCTCGATGAAGCCGCCGCACACGACGCCGATCACGATGGAAGCCGCCAGCAGCGCCGGATAGGTCAGCCACGGCGAAATTGGTGCGATCGCGAGGCTGAAGGTCGCGGCGAGATAGGCGCCGAAGGCGTAGAGCGAGCCGTGCGCGACGTTCACCACGCGCAGCACGCCGAAGATCAGGCTGAGCCCGACGGAAACCAGGAACACCAAAGCGGCGTAACTGATCCCGTCGAGGACGGCCAGGATAGCGAGTGTCGAGTTCATGGAGACCTTCAGGAAGGCAGTCCTCCGGCACAAACCGGAGGACTGTGAGCGGAATTACTGCTTGAAGGTCGGCACGTCCATCTTGACGAAGTCCGGCTTGAGCGTCTTCAGCCAATCGACCGAGCGCTGACCTGCCGGATTGGTGATCACCTTCGGGTCGAAGATCATCATGTTGTCGAGCAGCTTGAAGTCGTAGCCCGGAAACGCCTTGGTGACGCCGACGAGCTGGGCTTCCAGGCCCTGGTTGTCCTCGGGCCGCAGCGTGATCGGCCGGCCGAAGCCGGTCGCGAACTCGGTGCCGGCGCTCGCATCCACCACCTGCTCGCGGGTCGGCCAGTTGCCGCCATTGGCCTTGATCGCCTTTTCATAGACGGTCTGCAGCGCCGTGAACGCCTGCGCCATGTGATAGACCGGGTAGATCGGCCAGGCGCCGGTCTTGGCCTTGAAGGCTTCCGCGAACGCCTTGAAGGCCGGATCGTTCTTCTTCTCGGGGTGCAGGAAC
>CADEDX010000512.1 GCA_902826195.1 uncultured Bradyrhizobium sp.
TCCTCACAGGCCTATGCCGACCGTTTCGACAACGAGACGGGCATTCTGCCGCCGGTCAGCGCCCCTGCCCGGGCGAACCTCGATCACGACATGACCCCGTTCGATGCGCACTACGATTGGCTGGGGTTCGAGGTGCGCCGGCTGGTCTACACTTTGCTCGACGAGGTCATTGCTGACCAATCCCTGACGATCGACGCATTGATCTACGAATGCAAGGAGCCGGAAATCCTAAGGAAGTTCGAAGCGCTCGGAAGCCGGTTGCGCGCGATCATCGACGACCACGGTGAGCAGGGCGAGCCAGAGAGCTGCGAAACGATCAGTGCGGAACGCCTGCTGGCCGCGGGCGCGGAAGTCAAGCGCATGCACTTCGGCCGTCAGCAGCACAACAAGGTGTTGATCGTTAGACGCGACGGCCACCCTGTCCGGGTGCTGGCCGGCTCGACCAATTTCTCGCTGCGCGGCTTCTACATTCAGGCGAACAATGCGTTGCTGTTTGACGACGAGGTCGTGGCGGCTGCTTTTGCCGACGCTTTCAAGCAATACTGGGAAGATCCGAGGCGGTTTCGTCAATCGGCGGTCGCGAAGGAATGGCGCGTCGTGCGCGACGAGGCAGGATCGCGCATCTCGCTGTGCTTCTCGCCCCACTCCGACCCGGCGCTTTCGCTGAACCCGATTGCCGAAACGATCGCGAACGCGGAAAGTTCGGTGCTGTACTCGATCGTCTTCCTTAATCAGCTTACCGGCATCGTGCGCGAAGAATTGGATGAATTGATGCAGCGAACGCTGTTTTCCTACGGCGTCGCGCAGCGGACGAGCGGCCTGGAAGTGAAGAAGCCGGACGGATCGATCGGGCTTCTTCCGTTTGCGTTTCTGGGCGAGAACGCACCGGAGCCGTTCAAGTCGGAATGGTCCGGCAACACGACGGACCGTTCCAACATGGTGCACCACAAGTTCCTGGTGACGGATTTCAATGGCGACAACCCGACCGTCTACACCGGCTCGTCGAATATGGCCGCCGGCGGCGAAAAGGAAAACGCCGATCATCTGATCCGCATCGAGGACCGCAAGGTGGCCATCGCCTATGCAATCGAGGCGCTCCGCATGTTCGACCATTTCCACTTCCGGGTGAAGGCGAGGAGCGCTAACGCGCCCGAGACCCTCCGCCTGACGCGTCCTCCGGCGCCGGGCGGCCGCACCTGGTTTGCCTCCTACTATCGCAGCACCCACGTCAAGGAGCGGGACCGGAAGCTTTTTGCGACTTGACCGGCCTGAGCTGCTAACGGCACCTGTGTGACGCCCGTCATGACGGGCAGCCCACCCGCAGAACTATGACTCTTTCAGGCGTCGTCCTCTCGGCGCATTGGGAGGACGTCGTGCCAAAGCTCATTATGACCGTCGCGAATTACCCCCGCTATTCGGACTATTTCGACAAGGTCGTGCACGGCACCGGCGGCGGCGACAACCTCTACGGCGCCTATGGCAACGACCGCCTCTACGGCTTTGACGGCAACGACAACCTGCATGGCGGCGACGGCGGTGATCGCCTCTATGGCGGTTGGGGCCAGGACAATCTGTATGGCGACAGCGGCAACGATACGCTCTACGGCGAAGAAGGCAACGATCACCTGTTCGGCGGCAGCGGCGCTGACGAACTGAATGGCGGCGCCGGCAACGACTTTCTCGACGGCGGCGATGGCGACGACGTCATCTACGGCGGCGACGGCGTCGACAACATGTTCGGCGGGTCCGGCAACGACGTCATCTTCATCAGTTCCTATGACCACGGCAACACCGCCTCGGGCGACGCCGGCAATGATGTCAACCTCGGCAGCGAGGCCGGCGATATCATCCGCGGCGGCGCCGATCAGGACTCCCTGTTCGGGGCCGGCGGCGCTGACATCATCCAGGGCGGCGACGGCGACGACTTCATCTCCGGCGGCGACGGTCCGTGGAACCTGCTCTATGGCGAAAATGGCAGAGATACCATCGTTAGCGGTGACGGCGACGACACCATCTCGGGCGGCGACGACGCCGACCTCCTGACCGGCGACGACGGCGGCGATACGTTCGTGCTTCACAGCGAGGTGCTTCAAACTTCAGTCGGCCCGATGCTTTCCAGCGACTCGTTCATTTTCGCACACGATACCATCACGGACTTCGACAGTTCACATGACGCCATCTCCGGCGTGCTGCATGGCGGCAGTTATGCCGAGATGGCCGTCAGCCATGATGACATGGACCAGGCCATGTGCGACGGCATGGCCCATTGGGACGCCGCACAGCTCGCATTCACCGGTGTCGGCCAGGTGTTCCTCTACAACGAAACGCTGAACCGGGGATACCTTTTCTGGGACGCCGACGCGGACGGCGATTTCGACAGCAGCATCATCCTGGCGGGCTGCGGCCACGCCGAGGATTTTAGCGCGTTCAATCTCATTTGACGATGGGAGTCCGGCGGATTCCATGGCCAACGAATTTCGGGAGTTGGACGCGCATTCGGCTGAATATTTTGGCGACACCCGCGACTATTGGTGGAATCCCGACTACATCGAATTGACCGGACGCCGGCTTGGCTTTGACCAGGTACGAAACGTGCTGGACGTCGGGTGCGGGATCGGCCATTGGGCCCAGACGCTTGAACGCGCGCTTCCATCACAGACCACCGTCATTGGCGTCGATCGCGATCCATTCTGGATCGGCAAGGCGACCGAGCGGGCCAAGGCCCGGGAGATATCTCATCGATTTCAGTATCGGGCTTCAGATGCACAGGCTCTGCCTTTTGCTGACGCAACCTTCGATCTGGTCACGTGTCAGACCTTGCTGATCCACGTCGCCGATCCGGCCGCCGTCATCGCCGAAATGGCGCGGGTCACGCGGCCCGGCGGACTCGTGCTTGCGGCCGAGCAAACAACCTCTCGACCAGCCTGGTCCTGAACTCCATCACCTTCGGCGACTCCTTGGAAGAAATCCTGGCCGGGGTCCATGTGCGAGCGAGGCAAGGTCACCCTGGGTGAAGGCAATAATTCCGTGGGCGACATCGCGCCCGGCCTTTCGTCGCTGCCGGGCTCACAGATGTAGCGGTCTACCTGAACGACAAGACCAACGCCCTGCTCCCGCCCTACAGCTCGCCGGAGCAACGCGCCATGCTGGAGGAGCGCCGGGATTTTGACACGCGTGATTTCTGGATATGGAGCCGCGCCGACACGCTTCACTATTTCCTGGCGGCCGGCGGCATCGAGGCTGAATTCGAAGGGCTCTGGAAATCCGCGACGCGTGGTGCCGAACGATTCGAAACCGCGATAGCGGAGCGAACCTACGTTCAATCGGGCGCCTCCCTGAATTACCTCATCGCCGGCAGAAGGACGGGCCGCTTCGTCCTGCCCGCGGTTATTCTGCGAAACGTCGGAACGTAACGACCTTGGTCCCGTTCAATTTTGTTGCTCCATCAAAAGGAATGCCCGATGGCCAACAACAAGAATCCCAATGAGAAGCAGCCCGGCGAGAATCCGGAAGGCAAGTTCCATTTCAACCCTGGAAACATGGCCGGGAAAAAACCGGGGGATCCGGAGCAGACCGCCGAAAACCGCGACGAGACACCGCCACCCAAAGAAAAATCCGTCGATTAGGACGGAGGGCCGCCTGCAAAGGCGGCCCTCTCCTTCGATGGCTGCGCGAGCATTAAGCTCTGGCGCGAGGTGTTGACTAGGCTGTGATCGTTGTTTTCTGGCTTCGCCGGGTCGAAGTATGGATTGCTTCGCTCCGCTCGCGCGGGCGTGGAGAGAGTTGGTACTCCCAGCGTCCGTCACCCCTCCTTCGGCTTCTTCGCCCGCATCTTCATCTCGCGATATCGCTTCGCGCCACCCTCGCGGTTGCTCTGCGGGCTGCGTTCCACGGCCATCGCGTCATCGGGCACATCCTTGGTGATCACCGAGCCCGAGCCGACATACGCGCCCTTGCCGATCTTCACGGGCGCCACCAGCGAGGAATTGGTGCCGACGAAGGCGCCCTCGCCGATCAGCGTCTTGTGCTTGAAGAAGCCGTCATAGTTGCAGGTGATGGTGCCGGCGCCGAGGTTGGCGTTGGCGCCGACATGGGCGTCGCCGACATAGGACAGATGATTGACCTTGGCGCCGGCCTCGATGGTCGCGGCTTTGGTCTCGACGAAATTGCCGATCCGGACGCCGTCGCCGAGCGCGGTGCCGGGGCGCAGGCGGGCATAGGGGCCGATGGAGGCCTGCTTGCCGATCGACGCCTGCACGATGTGCGAAAAGGAATGGATCACCGCGCCGTCGGCGATGCTGACGCCGGGGCCGATCACGACGTAGGGCTCGATGGTGACGTCGCGGCCGAAGCTGGTGTCGGCGGCGAGGTGCACCGTCTCCGGCGCGATCAGCGTCACGCCGGCATCGAGCGCTGCCTTGCGCAGCCGCGCCTGCATCACGGCTTCGGCCTCGGCGAGCTGGGCCTTGGTATTGATGCCGCGCACTTCGTCCTCGCCGGTCTCGATCACGACGGCCTCCCCTCCCAATTCCCTCACGATGGCCACCGCATCGACCAGATAATATTCGCCCTTGCTGTTGGCGTTACCGATCCGGTCCAGAATGTTCAGCGCCTTGCGGCCGTCGAACGCCATCACGCCGGCATTGCAGAGCGTCACCTTGCGCTCCTCTTCCGAAGCGTCGGCGTGTTCGCGGATCGCGATGAGGCGGTCGCCCTCGAGCAGCAGCCGGCCGTAGCCGGTGGGATCGGCGGCGCGGAAGCCGAGCACGGCGAGCGCCGCGCCCTGTTCGAGCGGCGCGCGCAGCCCGGCGAATGTTTCGGACGATATAAGGGGCGTGTCGCCGAACGCCACCAGCAAATCGTCCGCGCCGCGCGCGATCGCTTCGCGGGCGGCCAGCACGGCATGCGCGGTGCCGAGGCGCTCGGCCTGAACGAAAGTCGACGCATCCGGGCGCACCCGCTTGTCCGCGTCGGCCACCGCCTTGTGGTCCGGCCCGATCACCACCGCGAGCGCGGCGCCCGGTCCCTGCGGGGCCGCGGCCAGCACATGCGCCAGCAGCGGCTGGCCGGCGATCGGGTGCAGCACCTTCGGCAGTGAGGAGCGCATGCGCGTACCCTCGCCGGCCGCGAGC
>CADEDX010000513.1 GCA_902826195.1 uncultured Bradyrhizobium sp.
ACGAAGATCGCGCTGCGGACGCCGAGCTTGCCCAGCCCTTCTTCGATCATGCGGGCCTGAATTTCGGGGGTCGAGTCCTCCGCACGGGCGCGGGTGCTCCAGCCATGCCCGGGACGGTCGATCAGGATCACGCGACGCTTGCGGGCCAGCCGCTCGCCGACCGACTGCCGCATCACCTCGAGATTAGAGCTCGCGCCATGGATCATTACGATGGGAGGACCGGCCGCCTGGCGCGGGCCGATGTCCAGAATATGGAGGGCTCCGCCCGCCACCTCGACCATCCTGCCCCGGGCCGGATGGTCCCGCTCGCTCAGGAGAACGCCAGCTTGCGTGACCAGCGCCAGCATCGCCAGCGCCATCACGAAAATCACCACCAACATCGACGATTTCCGGCCAATTTTCTGCACCAGCGAGCTACGGCCCGAATCAGAGCCGGTTTCGCACGTTGTCCACAGGCACCCCGTCCTGTGGATAGCGGGGTCATAATGCCGTCATTGGCAACTTTATACAGTGGCGCTGCCACTTTCGCCATTTGTGCGCGTGCCTCATGGGCGGGTAGCCGGGGGCCTGCGCCATACCCAACATCCACAGGAGCAGGGACGCACTACAAATTGTTCCAGCGTAATATCGGAGAAGTACCAATGATTTCCTACGCAAGCGAAGCCGCCATCGATCAGATCGTAGCGAGTTGTAATGGCGACATTCGCGGCGCCCTCAAGGCGCTGTTGCGTGTCAATGAGCAGCTTGAAGCGGAATTGGCGCAGTTCTACGCGGCTGTTGGCCTCGACGGCATGGCCCGCGGCAGCAACGCCGTGCATTAAGCCTTTTTTGGGTCGACGCGTCTGCCGACGCGGATCGGCTTAAAAATGGCTCAATCGGGTTTTTCTCGTCATCCTGCGTCGTTGCGGGCAGCTTTCCCATCCGCAGGCAACTGGAGATGGTCGAACGGCCAGCTTTGCGTCGTCGCGCGACCGGTATGGTTCTGCTTCCGAGCCGGATGTTGCCGCCGACCTGGGCGTTGATGACGGGACGGCTGGTACAACTCGCATTTGCGGGAACGATGCCGGCGCTGCTTGGCACCGGATGATCAGGCCTGCATCAGATATCGCGGCCTTCGACCTTTTCGGTCAGCGACTTGACCAGTTCCGGCACCTTTTCGAGATGCGGATTCACCGCCAGCGCTTTGCGGAATGCGTCGAGCGCGCGCTTTTCGTCGCCGATTTCCTGCATGATCATGCCAAGGCCCGCCAGTGCGCCAAAATGCCGGGGCTCGCGGATCAGCACCTGCCGGATATCCTCCAGCGAGTGGGTGTAGTCGTTCTTCAGGTAATACAGCGTCGCTCGCCGGTTCCAGGCTTCGACATAGTTAGGCTGCAGCTTGATGACCGAATCGAGCAGTTTCAGCGCAACGTCGATCTTCTTCGCCTCCATCGCGGTCTTGGCGCGCAGCATCAGCAGCGCCGCCGTGTCGCTCGGGGTCTTCATCCATAACGCCCAGATCCGCGCCTCGACATGCTTGGCGCTGGCTTCATCGGGGGCGGCCTTGAGTGCGCCAAACAGGAAATCCAGCCCACGGGTGCGATCAGCGCCGATATTGGGAAGCTTGCTCGGCGCTTCCGGCAATTTCTTCTCGGCTTTTGGCGGGGGAACGACCTGGGCGTTGTTCTGTGCGTAAGCCGGCACGGCTGCCAGAACCGCAGCGGCCACAACGGCTGTCACCAAGGTTTGGCAGTTTCGGTCGCCCGGGAATCTAAAAACCATGCACCAAGTCTAGACGTACAAAATCGCGCCGCAAGGGCAGCGCGTCGTCAAAGACTTGTGAAACGTGAAAAAAGCCGCGCCGCGCCAGCGAGCCTAGTCAAGCCAGGCCTTGGGCTCAGCCCTGACGAGCCTTGAACCGGCGCTGCACCTTGTTGATCACGTAAACCCGGCCCTTGCGGCGGACCAGACGGTTGTTGCGGTGACGACCGCGCAGCGATTTCAAGGAGTTACGGACCTTCATGGGACAATCCTGATGCTTTGAAAGGCCGTGCTGAAGGCCGAACCTGAGCTACCCGAAAGTGGCAAAATGGGATCAGTCCCGAAAGGCGGCAACCGCCCGGGACAGCGGGGTTTCTAAGCCATCGCGGGCCCGGATGTCAATTAACCCGTCGCAACTCCCGGGTCGTCGCAACGATCTCCGATCTCAAACATTATGCCACTGATTCGAAAGCTGATTTTGGCTGAGCGCCGCGTCAATAAGCCTCGGGTTTATGAACGCGATGCGGGCCCCGACCCTCGTATAAGACGAATCGGCCTCCAGCGACGCCCGCCAGAACTGCGATAGAAATGGAACCGAATTCGGCATGACGAACGCACCGAGGCCGACCGCAAGAATCGCTGTCCTCCCGTCCGACGCCCCTCTTCCCCCGCTCGAAGGCTCCCGGATTTCGCTGCCTGCGGGCGTGCAACCGTTCAAGCTGAACTGGCCTTACATCATCGTCATCGGCGCCTATCACGCCGTGGCCGTGCTTGCTTTCATGCCCGGCTATTTCAGCTGGAGCGGCCTTGTCCTGGCGATCGTCGGCACCCATCTGTGCGGGCTATTCGGCATCAACCTTTGCTACCACCGGCTTCTCACCCACCGCGGCTTGAAATGTCCGAAATGGCTCGAGCACGCCATGGTCATCCTCGCGATGTCGTGCCTGCAGGAAACACCGGCGCGCTGGGTCGCCATTCACCGACGCCACCATCAATTCGCCGACGAACAGCCGGACCCGCACTCGCCACTGGCCGGCTTCTTCTGGAGCCACATTGGCTGGCTCCTGGTCCATCAGCCGGAGCTCTCGCGGCTCGGTATCTACGAACGCTATGCCAAGGACATCCTGCGCGACCGCTTCTACGTCGCGCTCGAACGCCATCATTGGCTGATCTGGATCAATCTGCTGCAAATGCCGATGTTCTTCGCTGCAGGCTTCGCCGCCGCGTGGCTCTCGGGAGAAACCGCGGCAGCGGCGGCCACCACCGGATTGAGCATCCTGCTGTTCGGCGTATTCGTACGCACGGTGCTGGTCTGGCACATCACGTGGGCGATCAACTCGGTGACCCATGTGTGGGGATACCGGAACTACGAAACCGACGAGGACAGCCGCAACAACCTCGTGATCGGGCTGATCTCCAACGGCGAAGGCTGGCACAACAACCACCACGCCGATCCACGTTCGGCGCGGCATGGCCATCGCTGGTGGGAGATCGACAACACCTGGCTGACGATTCGCTTCCTGGCTTGGCTTGGCCTCGCCAAGGACGTCGTGCCGCCGGGCGGGCATCTCGCCAAGCAGGCGACGGGCAGCAAACTGACGACCCGCGGCGTGACCGGCGTGCCAGAATAGGCTCCGGGCCCGGGCGCCCGGACAAAAAACATCGAAAACAACCCCATGCAAAGTAGAAAAATCACGCCCGGAGGGTTGGGATACGTCATCCTGTCAACGGCACCTTTCTTGAAAATGATATCATTCATCCAGCTTGATAGCGTCGCAGTCATTCCCTAGAGGACGCCATCATGGCCGCTGTCACCATCCGTAACCTCTCCGAGGAGGCGCATCGCGCCCTGAAGGTTCGCGCGGCGCAGCACAATCGCAGCACGGAAGCGGAAATGCGCGCCATTCTGGAGGCGGCGGTGCGTCCCGAGGGCCGCTTGCGGCTCGGCACCGCCTTGTCGGAGATCGGACAGAAGTACGGTCTCACCAATGCCGATATCGAGGCCCTCGAACAGGTCCGCGATACGCGTCCGGCCGAGCCGATCAATCTCGAATGACTTGGCGCTTCGAATGATCCTGCTCGACACCCATGTCGTCTCCGAGGCGATGACGCGGGAGCCGCATCCCCGGGTGCGCGCCTGGCTCGATGCGCAAGTCGACGAAACGCTGTTTCTCTCCAGCATCACCGTGGCTGAACTTCTTTTCGGCATCGGTGCTTTGCCAGCCGGCGAGCGCTAGGACGCCCTGACAGCCGCGCTCGACGACGTGCTGGACCTGTTCGCCGTCCGCATCCTGCCGTTCGACACTCCAGCGGCGCGGCGCTATGCCGATCTCGCCGTTAGGGCACGCTCGGCCGGAAAGGGCTTTCCCACGCCCGATGGCTATATCGCCGCGATCGCCGCCGCCCACGGGTTCGCCGTCGCATCGCGCGACACCAGTGCCTTCAATGCCGCAGGCCTGACGGTGATCGATCCCTGGACCGTGACGAGCTGATCGAGCGTCGCGCGGAGCCTTTCTCTATTCCGGTGACAATGCTGCACGGCAATTGCGCCAGCTGCGCGGTGCCAGTGCGCTGGGTTGGTCCGGACCCCATGGCCGTCAGCCCTGCCACTGTGGCGCAATGACCACCGCTCGCACCGGTTGTTTCCGGCTTAAGCCGAGAAAGCCGGGAACGTAACCCGGTCTCGTTGCTTATCACGCGCACACATCCCCTACCATTGGAGAGATCATGATCCGCCGTTTCATCGGAATTGCCGTCGTTGCCGCCAGCGTGGCGTTGCCGTTCGCCGCCCAGGCTCAGGGCGTGCCGGGAGGCGTCGAGCGAGGCTCCCGCGAGGGCGAGCGGGCGGCAGGCCCGGTCGGCGCGATCGTCGGCGGCGTCATCGGTGGTGTCGTCGGCGGCGTGAACGGCGTGCTGGGCGTCGACGAGCGTCCGCGCTTTCGCAGCTACGTCGTCGAACAGCGGCGCCCGTCTTATCAGTATCGCGAAGATCTGCGGATCGGCGCCGTCCTGCCGGAACAAGGCGTCACCTATTACGACGTCCCGCAAGAATATGGCGTTCGCGACTACCGATATACGGTGGTCAACGGCCGGACGGTTCTGGTCGAGCCGCGCAGCCGACGGATCGTCGAGATCGTTGAGTAAAAACGCGACGCCGAACACAGCGAGGGCCACCTTTCGAGGTGGCCCTTTTGCGTTGGTGGGTGCGAGTATCGGGAAACAAATTGGTATTGCGGTTACTGCAGTCCAGCCCTGCCCTCGTAACAAAGAGAGGTGCAGGTCTGAAGCTCACTGCTCAATCGCCGTATTGCGCCACCTCCACACCCAGTCATGCTCAGCAAGATCGGGAGCGATTTCCTCTATAAGCTTCACCACCCGCTCTTGT